>CALEAR010000269.1 GCA_937943665.1 uncultured Alcanivoracaceae bacterium | reverse complement strand
CTCGCCGTAACTTAAGTAATGTTAATGTAGAAAAAGATGTATGTTTAGTCGGCAGCGCCGAAGATAGCACCATGGCCAGAGCCATACATCTGTATAAAAGCCGTTGGCACAACCAACACTTTGAGGGCCATGAAGACAGGATTTACACCGTGCCCTACGAAACGTATGAAGATAATGGCTTATGGCACCGCTTCCTGTACCAAGTAATGGAAAGAACAGGTTGGTCTAGCTTTTAAAACTTGGCGCCTCCTGGGAGGCGCCACTATGCATTATTAAGGCTTGCGGCTACCCATAATAATGGGCATTTCTTGCTCTGGGGGTAGGCCCTGGCGTACCGCCACACTGCCATCAGCCTCTTTGTAAAAGGTCACCGGCGTGGCAGAGATGCCTAGCTTCTTCATCACTTCATAGTTTTTATCGAGCTTAGCTTGTACTTCGCTGCTCACATTGAAGTTAGGTTTAATGCCACCGTTATCAAAAATAGTATTGTGCTCGTGCAAGGCTTTGCTAGGATCCTTAGCGCTAAACATGGCCGCCGCCTTGGGGCCACTGTCCTGGCGTAAAATACCCACCATCACATGACGCACCTGCACCTTACCTGCCTTCACCCAAGGCTGGGATTGCTTCCAAAAACGGTTGCAATAGGGACAGTTGGCATCAGTGAAGGTATAAACAACGCGTTCGGCGTTTTTATCACCATCCACAATCCAGTGGCTATCCTCTAAGAGTTCGAAGGCTTTGGCATAGCGTTGCTTTTCCACCTTTTGAATGGGCACACTGCTAAGATCATTGCCCTTACCATCTAAAAGGTTACCCACAAGTACATGTTCTTTATCCGCTGTTACAAATACAGTGAGCAGCTGCCCGCCTGCGGATACCACATAACCCTCTAATCCCTCAGGGGCTTCAAAGCGCTCCTCCACTTCCACCCCGTGGCTTTCTAATGACTTTAATACCTTGGGCACATCGTCGGCTTGGGCGCCAGCAGCTAGCCCAAGTACCATGGCTAAGCCAATGGCCACGCGTTTAAGGGGATGTTTGAACATTAACGGACTCCTTTTGTGATTGGTTTTCCGGGGTTGATAGCTTCTTTAAGGAACGCGACAAAGTGGCTGCGGAAACTTCGCCCATGCGAAAATCCACCAGTTGCCCATTGGCGTCATAAAACAAGGTGGCAGGTAGCCCCTGTGCACCCACAGCTAAACTCATACGTGCGTGTTTATCCAGCAGCATATGATCAAGGTTTAGGCCCTGTCGTTGCAAGTATTGCTGCACTGTCCAACTGGCCTCCCCCTGGTTGATGAACACAAAACGATGCTCTGGATACTTATTCTGTGCCCTTTCAAACACGGGCATCTCTCGTTGACAAGGTGGACACCAAGTGGCCCATAAATTCACCACGGTACCGCCCTCGGGGTTAATGGCATCCGCTAACGCCAAAGGCTCTTCCTCAAGCGTTTCTAATATCACATTAGGTAGCTGGCGCCCTTTTTGTTCCATCATCCCCACCATCAAGGTGGTGATGCCCCAGAAACCTACCCCCACAGTGGTGGCCACCAACAAAGGAACACGTAACGTCACTTGCCTACGTAATCGCCAAGGCAACCATACCGCAGCCACCAACAAGGCGCCCCAAGCATCAAAACCACCATCACGAATATCGATAATGCTCAGAGGAGCGGCTGAAAACTCTGGCCAATATCGCGCCACAAATACCACACGAGCGCCAACCAAGGCTAATAACACCAAACTAAACAGCGCATCCGCCGCTGCCACTTGCCGTTGACGACCAAGAATAGCCGCCACGATCCACGCAATGACAATGGCAAGAATCACTAAAAAGTATTGAATTGAGAGGGCTAAGGGGCCCACACTCAAAGCGTTCATTTACGATTCCTTCGCTTTCGTTAATTGAGTTAAAAATTCCTTGGCACTTAACTCACCCACAATACGTTGTGCGCGCCTTTCTTCACCCTCTGGGCCAATAAACAACAGGGTGGGTGGCCCCATGATATTGTATTTCGCCATAATGGCCTTACTTTCATCATCGTATTCCGTCACATCAGGGCGCAATAACACCATGTCTTGTAGCGCCTGCTGCACTTCTAGATTGCCAAACACTTCTCGTTCAATCACATGGCAAGAAATACACCAATCTGCGTAGTAATCCACTAATACCCAACGCCCTTCCTGCTGTGCGGCTTCTAGCTCTCGTTCAAAATCCGCCATGGTATCCATGGTGATAAAGTTATCCATGAAATTGGCCTGTGTTGCAGCCGCTCCTTGGCTTGCCGGTGCGCTTAGGCCTGCTAAGGGTTGGAAGGGGCTCTTGTTTCCTGCGGCACCCCCAAGCACCATTAGCACACTCCACAGCCCCACGCCTAATGCTGTGGCGCGCGCCACATGCCCCACTGGGGAAGTTCCCCTTTGCGCCTCATGTCCTAACTGCCACAGGGCATAGGCCACCGCCAAACCCAATAAACCACTTAAGGCCAATACAGTGGCGCCTGGTAATACGCGCTCTAAAAACCAAATGGCAAGGCCAAGCAGCATAAACCCAAATACCGTTTTCACCCCATCCATCCAGGCACCAGGTTTGGGTAAGAAGCCGGCTCCCACTGTCATGGCCAGAATCAGGGGCGCCCCCATACCTAAGCCTAGAGCAAACAAGGCAGTGCCGCCGAACCACAAATCGCCGCTTTCAGCAATATAAAGTAAAGCACCCGCCAAGGGGGCTGTCATACAAGGGCCCACTAAAATGGCCGATAACACACCCATTAAAGCGGCCCCCACTAAGGTACCCCCACGCTGCTTTTGACTCACCGCGTTTAAACGATCACGCAGCCAAGCGGGCAATTGCAACTCGTATAACCCAAACATAGCCGCAGCGAGCAATACAAACACGGCAGCAAAGGAGTACAACACCGCAGGTTGTTGCAACATGGCCTGCAAATTCGCCCCCACCATGGCAGCAATAACCCCCATCACCGCGTAGGTGAGTGCCATGGGCACCACATAGGCCAAGGATAAGGTAAAGGCTTGGGAGCGGCTCGAGCTTTCACTGCCCACCACTAGGCTGGAAAGCACAGGCAACATGGGTAACACACAAGGGGTAAATATGAGCAAAATACCCAGCCCAAAAAAAGCAGCCACAGCCCAGAAGAAACTTCTCTCACCTAAAGCTTGAGCTAAGCGTTCATCTTGAGCTTGCGGGGTTTCCTTTACCGTGGAGGTGGTTTGTGATTCTTGCGCAGAGGAGGTTGGAGAACTTGTGGAGGATGAGGCTTTGCCGCCACCAAACAAGGCACTGAGCCCACCGCCTGCTCCCGGTGCGGGAATATCCACAGTGGCATCCTGTGGTGGATAGCAAAGCCCAGCGGCAGCACAGCCCTGCCACGTTAGCCTTAACTGAGTGGCATCGCCTGGCTCAACTTTTGCGGTTACCTCATTAAAATAAACTTCTGAACGGCCGAAGAATTCGTCCTCAATAAACTCGCCCTCAGGCCATTCTTGAGGCACCTCCTCACCGGATTCATCGGTAATAGAGAACTGGTGTTTGTACAGGTAGTAATCTGGCACTATTTCCCATGTCACCAACACGGTGCCATCGTCCTCGGTGCTCAGGTGATAAGAAAACGCCTTATCTGGCGGTAAGAAATCCGTATCCGCCATGGCCCAGTGGCTAAACAACAATAGCCATAGCGCTCCAAATAACATATGCCACGTTTTGTTGTTTGATCGCAAGTTATACTGGCGCACACTGTCCTCCTTTCTCCATGTGCAATCATGTTGGGCGCCTAACGTTAAACGAGCATTAAGTTTTTGCTTAATCTTATGCTAACCTCTTGGCCTCATCATTAATTTTTTTGCTGGGGGTTTGTTTATGCATGTCTTGCTGGTGGAAGACGATGAACTCATTGCCCGCGGCGTATGCGCTGGGTTGGCGTTTGCAGAATTCACCGTGGATCATGTGAGCACATTAAGCCAAGCTGAAGCGGCGTTGGATGTGTTTCACACTGATGTCATCATCTTGGATTTAAGCTTGCCCGATGGCGATGGATTGGCAGCCTTAAAACGTTGGCGCCGAGAGGGGCTGTTAACACCTGTGCTCATCCTCACCGCTCGCGATGCCGTGCCCGATAAGGTGGCCGGCCTGAGCGCCGGCGGCGATGATTACCTCCCCAAGCCCTTTGATTTAGATGAACTTATTGCCCGTTTACATGCGCTACACAGGCGCACTCAAGGCCGTGCTGAATCGCGCATTCAACATGGCAACATTGAATTTGACCCAGTGGCCAGGCAAGTGTGGAAAGATGGCAAACCCATTACTTTGCCAAGGCGTGAGCTCACCCTACTAGAAACCTTGTTCAATGCCCGCGGCACCCTGCTGAGCAATGAGCAGCTAAAAGAACGCCTTTACGGGTTTGATACCGAGGTGGAAAGCAACGCCATTAATGTTCATATTCATCATCTACGCCGCAAACTTGGTAACCATATTGTGGAAACCGTACGTGGCGTGGGTTACCGATTAGGCCCTGCCACCCCTTAAGCTTGCGGTACGCTTTTATGGCTCTACAACAGCGCTTATTACTGATTCTTGGTACCTCTTTCACCTTGCTATGGCTAGCGGTGGCAGCATGGTTGCTACGGGATTTAGATCAAGAATTACAACGCACCCTAGATCAACGCATAGAAGCCTCTGCTGGCACGGTGAGCGGGTTAATTACCCAATTTCCCGAGGAGACCTGGCAAAAGGAACTAAAAACACAAAGCCCTTTCACCAAGGAACTCGATGTGGTGTGCCAAGTGCGCAGTGAAGATGAAAACCTGCTGCTACAAACCCACCGCGAACTCCCGCCTTGGCTTGGCACCCAAGAAGAAGGCTTTTCAGAACATGAAATCCACGGGGAAAAATGGCGCGTTTACACCACAAAAACCAACGGCCTTTATATTTCCACCGCCGATAAGGTGGCTGATAGAAAGCTGCTTAACAAAAGCATCTTCTTGGCCAGTAGCGTGCCCTTCTTAGTGGCACTGTTCGGGAGCTTAATTGCCCTCTGGCTAGGGGTTCGCCGAGGCCTGAGCCCCCTCGGCGAACTGCGCCATGCGTTAAGCCAGCGACGCCCCGATAGCCTGGCCCCAGTGAATATTGAAAAAGCGCCCGAGGAACTAAAACCCGTTATTGAAAACCTCAATTTACTATTAGCGCGCATGGAGGATACCCTAGCCCGCGAGCAACGGTTTACCTCGGATGCTGCCCATGAGCTGCGCACCCCTCTCACCGCCATTAAAACCCATTTGCAATTGGCAAACCGTTCTGAAGGTAACGCACAACATCAGTTTCTGAGTGATGCTGAGGCTGCCGTAGTGCGTTTACAACGTATTCTCGAACAACTTCTTACGTTGGCGCGTGTGGAAAGCAGCTATCAATGGGGGCAAGAGGAGGCAAGCCCTGTATCAGATCTAGTGGAGCTTGCCATGGCCGACTTGGCGCAAAAAGATCGCATCAATACAGCAGGGCTAGATCCAAAACTGCAAGCGCTACATGTGGCAATTCCCTCAGGCTTGGCTGGGCTAGCCCTAAAAAACCTTTTGGATAATGCCTTACGCCATAGCGATGCTGCTTCACCTGTGTATCTCAGCACGCAGTGCCACCAGCACAACACCATGGTGGAATTCATCGTGGAGAACCAGGGTGATGAACTCACACCAGAAGCCATTGCACACTTTACACAGCGGTTCTGGCGGAATAGCCAAGCCAATGGCAGTGGTTTGGGCTTAGCCATTGTGGAAGCCATTGCCCACCGCTTTGGCGGGCAATTAGCTTTTTCTCTTAATGAAAACGGGCAACTGATGGCAAAATTACAGCTACCTTTAAGCAGCTGCTAAACGTAAGGATCTATTTGGTGGGTAAAGTGTTCCACTTGCTCTGCCACTTCGTCCACGGCCTCAAATCGAGCAATATGAAACAGCGCCTCACCATCGTTGGCTAAGGGCAAATTACTGCGCCCCACCAAAATACCACTGAAAGGCGCTAACACCTCGGTTTCCTCATGGGTGAAGGGGCTGTTAATCACGCCTAAACGCTGTCCTTCATGAATATGCTCACCTAAAGCCACCAAGGGGCGAAACACCCCATCGGTGTTAGCGCGCACCCAACTTGAGCTTAAGGCAATGGCGGGCTCATTTTGTACCGTGCGCGAGCGATTCTTGGTTATCATGCCCAAGTGTTGCATCACATTCCTCACCCCGCGGTAACCGGCGCGAATACAGGCTTCATCAAAACGTAGCGCCTCCCCGGCTTCGTAGGTGATCACGGGCACCCCTTGGTTTTCTGCCGCATCACGCAAGGTGCCAGCGCTCAATACAGAGTTAATAATCACCGGCACCCCAAAGGCTTTAGCAATGGCTCTTGAACCTTCATTGGCCAAGTTCGCTCGAATTTGAGGTAAATTAGAGCGATGCACAGCCCCTGTGTGTAAATCAATGGCGTAATCCGCCTTATCGAGCACTTCTTTTTTTATCAGCCACGCCATACGAGAGCCCAGACTACCGTTTTCAGAACCTGGAAAGCACCGGTTCAGATCTCGGCGATCCGGTAAATAGCGTGATTTATAAATAAAACCAAACACGTTCACCACAGGCACCGCAATAAGGGTGCCACGCAGGCGCTCCAAAAATCGTGCTCCTAACAGGCGCCGAATCACATCCACGCCGTTAAGCTCATCACCATGAATGGCCGCCGTAACTAATAACACAGGCCCTGGCCGCCGCCCGTGCACCACATGCACGGGTATATTCAAAGGCGTTTGCGTATACAGTTGCGCCGCGGCGAGTTCCACCACGGCGCGTTGTCCTGGCGCCACTGTGACGCCGTTAATTTCGAAGGGTGCCATGCGGTTTTCCCTTAACTAACCACGGGCACCACGGGTGGCCGTGCGATGTGGTTTAGCATGCTTTTCAATAAAGCGAATAATCATTCCTGCCACATCAATCCCTGTGGCCTCCTCAATGCCTTGCAAACCCGGCGAAGAGTTAACCTCCATCACCAAGGGCCCTCGAGCAGAGCGGAGCAAATCCACACCCGCCACATTAAGCCCCATTACTTTGGCCGCCTTAATGGCGGTTTGGCGTTCTTCCTTAGTGATATGCACTAGCTGTGCAGAACCGCCACGGTGCAAGTTCGAGCGAAACTCCCCTTCCGCCGCTTGACGCTTCATGGCTGCCACCACTTTGCCATCCACCACAAAGCAGCGAATATCCGCACCGCCTGCCTCCTCAATGTATTCCTGCACCATAATATTGGCGGAAAGCCCCATGAAGGCTTCGATCACAGATTCTGCCGCCTTACGGGTTTCTGCAAGCACCACCCCAATACCTTGGGTGCCTTCTAATAGTTTAATCACCAAGGGGGCGCCGCCCACCATGTTAATCAAATCAGGAATATCATCGGGCGCATTAGCAAACCCAGTAATGGGTAAGCCAATGCCCTTGCGCGATAACAACTGTAAAGATCGCAGCTTATCTCGTGAACGGCTAATGGCCACGGATTCATTCACGGGGAAGACGCCAAGCATTTCAAACTGGCGTAGCACGGCTGTGCCGTAGAAGGTAATGGAAGCCCCAATACGGGGAATCACGGCATCAAAGCCCTCGAGCTGTTCACCACGATAATGAATCTGTGGTTTTGCTGTGGCCATGCTCATATAGCAACGCAAGGTATCCACCACGCGCACTTCATGACCCGCTGCCTCTGCTGCCTCCACCAAACGACGGGTGGAATACAGGTTTGGCCCTCGAGAAAGAATCGCTATTTTCATGCTGATCGTTATACCGCAATAGGGGCCAGCCTCTTTCGTGCTCGTGGGAGGCCGGCCTTAGGGTTGGAATTAATCGTTACGATTGGGCTCAAGCAGTTCGATTTTATAGCCATCGGGATCTTCCACAAAGGCTAAAATGCTGCTGCCGTGCTTCATGGGGCCTGGCTCACGGGTTATCTTTCCACCACGCTCGCGGATTTTTTCACAGGCGGCATATACATCATCCACCTCAAGGGCAATGTGGCCATAACCATCACCTAAATCGTAGGAGGTGGTATCCCAGTTATGGGTAAGCTCTAATACAGCGCCTTCAGATTCCTCTTGGTAACCCACAAAAGCCAAAGTGAATCGGCCCTCTGGGTAATCTTTTTTGCGCAACAAACGCATACCCAATACATCCACATAAAAGGCGATGGATTTTTCCAAATCACCCACACGCAGCATAGTGTGCAAAATACGCATTAGTTTCTCCTCACTTTCTTACACCGATAAAAAACGCCCGAACAGCGCGCTGTGCGGGCGTTCCTTGATGGAGTGCGAAGGCTTATGACAGCTTTCGGCCCGCACGCGCCGCAATTTGCAAGCGCAAGGCATTCAGCTTAATAAAGCCCTCTGCATCTTTTTGATCATAAGAGCCTGCATCATCTTCAAAGGTGGCGATGCTGGCATCAAAAAGGCTGTCCTCAGAACGACGGCCCACCACAATCACATTGCCCTTATAAAGCTTCAGGCGAACCTCACCATTCACATATTGCTGGGTCTCATCAATGAGTTTCTGTAAAGCAATACGCTCTGGAGACCACCAGTAACCGTTGTACACCAACTCAGCGTACTTAGGCATGAGGTTATCTTTTAAGTGGGCCGCATCGCGATCCACGGTGAGGGATTCAATGGCACGGTGTGCTCGCAGCATAATGGTGCCACCTGGGGTTTCGTAGCAACCGCGGGATTTCATACCCACATAGCGGTTTTCCACAATATCCAAACGACCAATACCGTGCTTACCACCTAAACGGTTAAGCTCTGTGAGCACCTCTGCGGGCGTCATGGCTTGCCCATTAATGGCTACCACATCCCCCTTTTCGTAGGTGAGTTCAATGTATTCCGGTTCATCAGGGGCGGCCTCAGGGCTCACAGTCCAGCGCCACATATCTTCCTCGGGTTCATTCCAAGGATCTTCTAAAATATCACCCTCATAGGAAATATGAAGTAAGTTAGCGTCCATGGAATAAGGGGATTTCTTGCCTTGGGCAGCGAAATCCACTGGGATATTGTGTTTTTCCGCAAACTGCATAAGTGCCTCACGGCTGTTTAAATCCCACTCACGCCATGGGGCAATAATTTTAATACCGGGAGATAAAGCATAAGCCCCAAGCTCAAAGCGCACCTGATCATTTCCTTTACCAGTGGCACCATGGGACACAGCATCCGCACCCGTTTCTTCTGCGATTTCCACTAAACGCTTAGCAATTAATGGGCGTGCAATGGAGGTACCTAACAAGTACTCACCTTCATAAATGGCGTTGGCGCGGAACATGGGATAAACATAATCGCGTACAAACTCTTCACGCAAATCTTCAATATAAATTTCTTTAATACCCATGGCCTCAGCTTTTGCGCGAGCGGGCTCCACTTCCTCGCCCTGGCCAAGATCCGCTGTAAAAGTTACCACTTCGCACTGATAGGTTTCTTGTAACCACTTTGCGATCACTGAGGTATCTAGGCCACCCGAATAGGCCAACACCACCTTTTTAATATCTGACATGAGGTCTCCGTTACCGATCTAAAAGCACAGATTAAGTGCCCATGCATGATTTAAATACAAAAACGAGGCTTATTGTACCTAGGAAATAGTCTGGGCGAAACGTCACGCTGCAACTGTTTACATCTTGGGGTAGCATGTACCACGTAAACTTCCCCTAAGATCTTGATTTTGGAGCCTCCATGTCCGAACAGCTTCCTTCCATGGCAAACCGATTTCGCGGCTTTTTACCCGTTGTGGTGGACGTGGAAACCGGTGGCTTTAACGCTCACACTGATGCCCTACTCGAAATTGCCGCCGTTACCCTAAGGATGGATGCCCAAGGCCGCTTAGTGCCGGATCAGCACCTGCACTATCATGTGGAACCCTTTGAAGGAGCTAACTTGGAACAAGCTGCCCTTGATTTCACTGGCATTGATCCATGGAACCCACTACGCGGTGCAGTTCCAGAAGAAATGGCGCTGCGCGGCATCTTTGAAATGGTGCGCAAAGCGGTGCGCGAGCAGCAGTGTAACCGCGCTATTTTAGTGGGGCACAATGCATTTTTTGATCATGGGTTTGTGAAAGCTGCCGTGGCACGCGCCAATATTAAGCGGGACCCTTTCCACCCCTTTTCTTGCTTCGATACCGCAAGCCTCGCAGGCCTTGCCTTTGGCCAAACGGTGCTCGCTAAAGCTTGTGAAATGGCAGGTATTCCCTTCGATAAAAGCCAGGCTCATTCGGCCCTTTATGATACCGAACGTACCGCTGAGCTCTTTTGTACCATTGTGAACCGCTGGCGCGAGCTTGGTGGGTGGCCCCCCGTTCCACCAAGCGATGTGGCACCCACACTCATTGAACCCGAGGACTAAAACTCTGCCAAACGGCTTTGCGTGCGACGAAACGGGAACAACAGGGCCCCCTCTTCATACAAGGCGTTGAGGGGCACTTCTGCTTGAACATAAAGCGCCACGTTACTTTCGTAGCATTCATCCACCAACGCAATAAACCGCCGCACACTGTTATCCTTAGGGGAAAGAGCCACAAGGTGGCGATCCCCTGCGGCCACTCGTTCCGCGGCGTCCTCGGTGCCGCGCGCAATATACTGTGCCCGCGTGGGAGCACTTAACTGGGGCACGTGCGACACTAAAACATGTGCATACTCAGCACACAATGCCATGTAGTCTTGAGCACTGAGATACCCTTCACACAATTGCGCAAAGGTGCCCCATAACACCTGATTCGCTGCACCAAGCACAGCAAGCTTGCGGCCATGAAGAGATAACTGAGTGGCTTGAGGCGCCTCTCCACTTATATCGTGAAAAAGCTGCGCAAAATCCTTTTCACCCTGCAGCCAATAACGTTTAGGCGCCCCTTGGCGACGTTGGCGATAATCTTTCTTTCCATCCAGATGTATTACCTGCATATGGGCTTGAATGGCGGCAATGGCAGGCAAAAAGCGTTCTCGGTTAAACCCTCCTTCATACAGTTGTTCAGGGGCTTGGTTAGAGGTGGCCACCACCACAATATCGCGCTCAAACAAGGCTTGAAATAATGGCCCCAACAATAAGGCATCACCAATATCGGTAACAAAGAACTCATCAAAACACAGCACCTTTAGCGCTTGTGCTAACTCCTCCGCCACCCGCTGAAGCGGATTCACCACTCCAGTGAGTTGGAACAACCGTTGATGCAGCCATGCCATAAAATGATGGAAGTGTTGGCGACGCGAGGGCACCCTCAAGCTACTGTGGAAGGCATCCATGAGCCACGTTTTCCCGCGGCCCACGGGGCCCCACAAATATACACCCTGGGGAGTATCACCTTGATGCAAAGCGCGGTAACAGGTGTGCAACGCTTCCACCGCTGCCACCTGTGACTTACCTTCTTCATAACCTTGTGCTAAGGCGGCTTGGTACTGTGATAAAGGCG
>CALEAR010000268.1 GCA_937943665.1 uncultured Alcanivoracaceae bacterium | reverse complement strand
GCTCTCAGGAGACACTGGCGAATCACATTAAAAACGGCAGCGTGGGCGAGTGGGGTTCCATACCTATGCCGCCAAATAACGTTACCGAAGACGAAGCTAGCGCCCTGGCTGAGTGGGTTTTAAGCCTTAACTAAGTAGCGCTACCTCTACCGCATACCCGCGTCGGCATTACACCACGCGGGTATTTTATTATCGGCCCAATAAGGCACGCAGGTTGGCTAAATTCTCCTCCGCCACTTGAGCCACATGGTCGGGATCATTTTTTTCAGTATCCCCCACAAAGGTGAGATCCTCTTGGGGCAACTCTTCTAAAAAGCGGCTAGGCTCTGTGGCCACGCGCTCCCCAAATTGACGCCGGCTCCGCGCATAACTTAAGGTGAGGTGCTCCCGCGCCCGAGTGATACCCACATACATTAGGCGCCGTTCCTCTTCAATGGTATCCGCCTCAATGCTGGCATGGTGAGGCAATAGCTCCTCCTCCACACCCATAATGTACACATGGGGGAACTCAAGCCCCTTAGCCGCATGAAGGGTCATTAACTGCACGCGATCCGTATCTTCCTCTTCATCTTGCTGCTCGAGCATATCAATGAGCACGAGTTTGGCGATTACGCTCTCTAAATCCGCACCTTCCTCTTTTTCCAGCATGCGGCCAATGCTTGCCACCAAGGTCCACACGTTTTCAATTTGACGCTCTGCCACCCGAGGACTGGCCGCATTTTGCTGCAACCACCCTTCGTAATCCATTTCCAAAATCATTTCGCGAACCGCTTGCAAGCTATTATCTTGAAAGCATTTCTGCCGCTTTGCATCGAGCCACTGCTTCACATGGCGCAAACGCTCCGCCGCATTGGCTGGCATCACAGAGGTGAGCCCCATGTCATCACACACGTGGTACATACCCTGTTCACGCTTCGCCGCCCAACCGGCAAGCTTTTCTAGCGTAATGGGGCCAATTTCTCGTCTAGGAGTATTAATAATGCGCAGAAAGGCGTTGTCGTCATCGGGGTTCACCAACAAGCGCAAGTAGCACATGATGTCCTTCACCTCAGCGCGGGAAAAAAAACTTTTACCCCCCGATACCTTGTAAGGAATTTGCATGGTTTGCAGTTTGGTTTCCATGGGGCGAGATTGAAAGTTACCCCGATACAAAATGGCAAAATCACGCCAATGCAACCCATGCTGCGTGCGCTTATGAAAAATATCACTGGCGATCCATTCTGTTTCAGCGTCTTCATCACGCATGGCCACCACGCGAATGGGATCCCCATAGCCATAATCAGACCACAAGGTTTTTTCAAACACATGGGGGTTATGGCTAATAACAGCGTTTGCCGCGGTTAATATGCGCCCAGTGGAGCGATAGTTTTGCTCCAGTTTTACCATGGTGAGGTTGGGCCAATCCTGTTGTAAACGCGCTAGGTTTTCTGGCCGCGCACCTCGCCACGCATAAATAGATTGGTCATCATCCCCCACCACGGTGAAGCGCCCTAGCGGCTCCACCAGTAGCTGCACTAATCGGTATTGCGCATCGTTGGTATCTTGGTATTCATCCACTAGCAAATAACGAATACGGTTACGCCACTTTTCTAAAATACGGGGCTGGGATTCAAACAGCTCCACCGGCAGCATAATGAGATCATCAAAATCCACAGCGTTACAGGCACGCAACATGCGGTTATATTGCCCATAGGCCACCGCTGCACGCAGTTGTTCTGGTGTTTCCGCATGGCTCATGGCCGCTTCAGGAGATAATAAGGCATTCTTCCATGCGCTGATTTGGTGTTGAATGGCCTCCGCCGCGAGCAAATCCGCTTCGCTTTCACCCCGGTGCAGTACTTCTTTGAGCAATTCACGGCTATCCACTTGATCCAAAATGGAAAACCCTTTCCGCAACGGTGTGGCGGCTCTTTCTTGGGTGAGGATCCGTAGCCCTAAGTTATGGAAGGTGGATACAATCAAACCACGGCTTTCACGGCGAGACACCAAGGCAGTGACCCTTTCTTTCATTTCACGGGCCGCCTTATTGGTGAAAGTCACCGCCGCAATATGACGCGCAGGAATGCCGCTTTCTTGAATGAGCCAAGCAATCTTGCGCGTAATCACACTGGTTTTCCCCGAGCCCGCTCCGGCTAACACCAACAAGGGCCCTGTGGTGTGCTTCACCGCCTCACGTTGATTAAACACGGCACCCTCTCCACATTGCCAAGGGCGGTTATTCCTCGGTTTCCGCCACGTTCACCGCCAAACGAGACACATTTTGGAAGCCGCGGGGTAGCTTGGAGCCGCGGCGCCCACGCTCCCCTTCATAGTGAGCTAAATCCCGGGGTTCTAAGTTCATGTGGCGGCGTCCTGCATGCACCACTAGGGTGTCTTCTGGCCCTAACACCGCAATGGCCTGCACAAACTCCACCCTTTCTTGAGCCCGTTGTGCGGTAATGGCCATCAATTTATTGCCTTTGCCTCGTGCCATTTCTGGCAAATCCAGTGCGGGGAAAATCAATAAGCGACCCTCATTGGAAACTACCGCCACCCGATCCGTTTCTAAATGATTCACCTTCACCGGCGGTAACAATAGGCTATTTTTCGGTAAGGTAATCACAGATTTACCCGCCCGCGTGGTGGCGGCCAATTGTTCATGCTGCACAATAAACCCATAGGCAGCATCACTGGCCAGTAACCATTTTTGATCCTCTTGCGCCATAAGTACGGCACTAAATTCCGCCCCACTCGGCGGGGATAATCGCCCTGTTAGGGGCTCACCTAGCCCTCGGGCTGAAGGCAAGGTATGGGCAGGCAGAGTGTAGGCACGGCCATGGCTATCGATAAAATGAACGGGCTGGTTCGAACGCCCTTTGGCGGAGGCTAAATAACCATCACCAGTGCGGTAATTAAGCCCTGGGGCATCCACATCATGGCCTCGGGCAGCGCGCACCCATCCCATTTTCGATACCACCACGGTAACGGCCTCGGCGGGCACTAAATCTGATTCATCTAACTGTTTCGCCTCCGCACGGCGTACCAAGGGGGAGCGACGTTCATCGCCATAGGTCTCTGCATCTTGCGCGATTTCTTTAGCCACCAAGGTTTTAAGCCGTTGCTGCGAGCCTAGAATCTTTTCTAGC
>CALEAR010000267.1 GCA_937943665.1 uncultured Alcanivoracaceae bacterium | reverse complement strand
AACGTAGAGGCGGATGCCGATCATTTGTTGCAATTTGCCCTAATGGGAAATGCCGTGGCCAAAGCTGTGGATGCCAACCCTAAACCTCGGGTGGGCTTGCTTAATATTGGTGAAGAAGACATTAAAGGGCATGAAACCATTAAACAGGCGGCTAAATTAATGCAGGCGCATCCTGCCATTCATTACACGGGATTTGTGGAAGGCAATACCGTATTCGATGGTGTGGCGGATGTGGTGGTAAGTGATGGTTTTGTAGGCAATGTGGCCTTAAAAACCATGGAGGGAGTAGCTAGCATGATAGGCCATATGCTAAAAACCGAAATTCACGCTTCCTTGCCCCGTAAAATCGCTGCTTTTTTGGCACGTTCCATCTTCCTTGGATTACGCCAACAAGCGGACCCACAGCGTTATAATGGCGCCACCTTAGTAGGATTGAACGGCATTGTGGTTAAGAGCCATGGTAATGCCACAGTGGATGGGTTTGTGGCTGCCATGGAAGTGGCCTATCAGGAGGCACAGCGAGATATGCTCACGCTAATTACAGCTGCGCTACAGCAGGAAGAGGGCACACCATAACCCATGTGTTTTTGTACTTCTCATGCGAATCTGTCAGCATTCGCTTTTTGTGATGATGTAAGGAGTTTATAAGGTATGAGTAAGACAGCGTTTTTATTCCCAGGGCAAGGCTCACAAGCCGTGGGTATGTTGTCGGAGTTTACTGAGGAGCCGGTTTTTTCTCATACCTTTAATGAGGCTTCTGGGGCCTTAGGGTATGACCTGTGGGATATAGTGGCTAATGGGCCCGCAGAGCAATTAAATAACACGGCCATTACTCAGCCTGCGTTACTCACCGCTGGGGTAGCCTTATGGCGCTATTGGGAGCAACGCGGAGGTTTTCGCCCTCATTACTTAGCGGGCCACAGCTTAGGTGAATATACCGCTCTTACTTGTGCTGGTGTGTTTAGCCTTGGCGATGCAGTGCGTCTCGTGGCCAAGCGTGGTGAGCTAATGCAAACCGCTGTACCAGAAGGACAGGGCGCCATGGCGGCCATTTTAGGCCTAGAAGATGACCAAGTGCGCACCGCTTGTGCCAATGCGCAAGAAGATGGCGTGGTAGAGGCCGTTAACTTAAACGCCCCTGGCCAAGTGGTTATTGCCGGTGATGTGGCTGCTGTGGATCGCGCCATTGCCGCCTGCAAAGCAGCGGGAGCCCGCCGCGCCTTGCCTTTGCCTGTGAGTGTACCTTCCCACTGTGCTTTGATGCGCCCCGCCGCTGAGGAGCTCGCCAACGTTATTGCTAAGGTGAATATGTTTGCCCCAGAGGTTCCTGTGATTAACAACGTGGACGTAAGCATTACCACCGATGTGGACGCCATTCGTGATGCGCTCATTCGTCAGCTGTATTCCCCTGTGCGTTGGGTGGAAACGGTGCAAAAGCTCCATGCAGAAGGGGTGACCCACGCTTATGAATGTGGCCCTGGTAAGGTGCTAGCGGGGTTGCTTAAGCGCATTGAGAAATCCATTGTGGTGTTGCCCATGGAAGATAAAACCGCCGTCAATGAGGCAACCCCACTGCCTGTATAACTCAAAAGGAGAACAATAATGGCCCAACAAGAGCAAAAGGTAGCATTGGTAACCGGTGCTAGCCGTGGCATTGGTGCCGCCATTGCCAACGCTTTAGCGGCATCCGGCTTTATTGTGGTGGGTACTGCCACCACAGAAACGGGTGCAAAAGCCATTGAGGAGCGTCTCGCGCCCCAAGGTGGTGGTGTGGTACTAAATGTGGCTGATAACGAATCCGTCAGCGCAGCACTTAAGGAAATTAATGAGCGTTTTGGTGCACCTTTAGTCTTAGTGAATAACGCAGGCATTACTCAAGATAATATTATGATGCGCATGAAGGAGGAGGAATGGGATCAGGTGATTAACACCAACTTATCCTCCCTCTACCGCGTGATTAAGCCTTGCCTGCGTGCCATGACCCGAGCTCGCTGGGGGCGCATTATTAACATTAGCTCAGTGGTGGGCAGCATGGGAAATGCCGGCCAAGCCAACTATGCAGCGGCTAAAGCCGGTGTGGATGGCTTTACCCGTGCTTTGGCACGCGAACTCGGCAGCCGATCTATTACCGTGAATGCGGTGGCACCAGGCTTTATTCAAACAGATATGACTGATGCCTTACCCGAGGCTCAGCAAGAGGCTTTGCTTGCTCAAATTCCATTAGGGCGATTAGGGCAGGCGGAAGAAGTAGCCAGTGCCGTCGCATGGCTTGCCTCAGAGGGGGCTGCCTATGTAACAGGCACGGTTTTACATGTGAATGGCGGCATGTTCACAGGGTAAAACCGCCATAACCACTTCACACTTTTAACCTTTTGATTATATTTAGCAACAATAAGCCGCCTCAGTGAGTAGTGAATCGCTTGCATGCTTAATCAAGCTTCACCTAGAATAGCGCGCTGAGGTGCAAAGTCACCACAACTAGAGAGAGTATTAACATGAGCAGCATCGAAGAAAGAGTAATAAAAATCATCGTAGATCAACTTGGTGTTGACGAAGCCGACGTTAAGCCTTCTGCATCCTTTGTGGAAGATTTAGGTGCCGACTCCCTCGATACCGTTGAGCTAGTGATGGCATTAGAAGAAGAGTTTGAAACAGAGATTCCCGACGAAGAAGCAGAGAAGATCAGCACTGTTCAGGCGGCGATCGATTATGTAACAAACCACGCTTAATGCTACGCATTAATAGCCAAAAAGCCGCAGGCTCTATATTCTAGAACCCTGCGGCTTTTTTATGTGGCCACAACCAATGTGGTGAGGAGGGAGTATATGTCTGGCCCCCGTCGTGTGGTAGTCACGGGTTTAGGTTTGGTTAGCCCCGCCGGTGTGGATGTCACCAGCAGTTGGGAAAACATTAAGGCGGGAAATAGCGCCATTAGTACTGTAACCCATTTTGATAACCAAGATTTCCCCGTAAGAATTGCCGGTTTAGTACCACAATTTGATCTTTCAGAGTATTTGCCCCCTAAGGAATCCCGTCGTGTGGATGCCTTTGTGCAATTGGGCTTAGTGGCGGGTATTCAAGCCATCCGACATGCTCAGTTGGAGGAATACCAGCAGCTCGATAAAAGCCGCGTGGGTGTGGCCATTGGCTCTGGCATTGGTGGCTTAACAGGCATTGAAGATAACCACAGCAAGTTACTTGAAGGTGGCCCCCGGCGCGTTTCTCCCTTTTTTGTCCCTGGCAATATCATCAATATGACAGCGGGCAACCTTTCTATTCTATACGGCTTCCAAGGGCCTAACTTAGCCTTGGCCACTGCTTGCACCACAGGGGCACACAGCATTGGTTTAGCCGCGCAGCAAATTCAACTCGGCCAAGCAGATGTTATGCTTGCCGGTGGGGCAGAGAAGGCCACTTGCCCCTTGGGTATGAGTGGGTTTGCTGCCGCACGAGCACTTTCTACTCGTAATGAGGAACCACAAAAAGCTAGCCGCCCTTGGGATAAAGAGAGAGACGGCTTCGTTATGGCAGATGGCGCCGCCGTGATTGTGCTTGAATCCTTAGAGCACGCCGAAGCCCGGGGTGCCACTATTTTTGCTGAATTGGTGGGCTTTGGCATGAGCGGTGATGCCTTTCATATTACCGCCCCCACAGAAACCGGTGAAGGCGCCGCGTTAGCCATGGCAAATGCCCTTAAAAACAGCGGGTTACGCCCGGAAGCTATTCAATACATTAATGCCCATGGCACCTCCACAAAAGTGGGTGATGTGGCTGAAGCCTATGCCATTAAGCAGGTGTTTGGAGATCATGCTAAGGCTTTGGCGGTGAGTTCCACCAAGTCCATGATTGGCCACATGTTAGGCGCTGCAGGAGCAGCTGAAGCTATTGTGAGCATTTTAGCCATACAAGAAGGGTTGGCGCCGCCCACCATTAACTTGGATAACCCCGATGAAGGCTGCGATTTGAACTTTGTGCCCCATGAAGCACAAGCGCTTCCCATTCGTGCCGCTATGACCAACTCCTTCGGTTTTGGTGGCACTAACGCTTCACTTATTTTTCAAGCCTTATGAGCATAAATTGGCAGCAAGCGCCCATCGATGATAGAGGCCTTGCCTTTGGTGATGGTTGTTTTGAAACCCTACGCATAGCACAGGGGCAAGCGCCGTTTTGGCCACAACATAAGCAGCGATTGCTCACTGGGTTAACGCGGTTAGGGATTTCCGCTTGCGCACAAACCCTTGATCAGATTCTAAAAGAGGCCTGCCAAAATACCACCCATGGTATTTTAAAAATTATTGTTACTCGAGGCGCCGGTGGCCGTGGCTATGATGGTTCACATCTGAACCAACCTCATTATTATCCGCGCACCTTTCCTTACACCCCCTTGCCCCGAGAGCGCTATGCCCAGGGCATGGTGGTGGGTGAAAGCCGTGTGCAATTAAGCGCACAACCCTTATTAGCAGGCATAAAACACCTTA
>CALEAR010000266.1 GCA_937943665.1 uncultured Alcanivoracaceae bacterium | reverse complement strand
GGGGAATACAGATAGGTGGCCAGGTTAGAGATACCGTCACTGGGCGTCAGCAGCCCTGGAATGGTATCCGCAAGAGACTGATTAATAAAACCACGGGCCCCTAACTGAAAGAAACACTCTCCTGCCGCAAAAATATCCGTAACAAAGCAGCCTGGCTCCACTAGGGCTGTGGTTTGCTGCAACGGCAATGCCTGGGGCGTTACTTGCTTGGCCAAGGAGCCTGCTAACATTAACTCAGCGGTTTCCACACAGCGCCCTATGGGGCTACTGTACAGGGCCATAATGGGTTTTTGCAGATGCTCCCCCCAGGCATAGGCCAAGGCCCTTCCCTCATCGGTGAGTGGCACGCTGCCATCGGCAAACTGGTTATCCGGTTGCTCGCGAATGGAATGGCGTGTAATAAGATGCACCGGGGTATCGCGGGGTAAAAGCGCCTGCGATGCTAACAAGGCAGGATGTAGCTGTTCCATGGAATCACCTTAACCACAAACAAAAGGTTATCATGCCATGCATGGCGGTAATAAGCCTTTCATTCCTAGAAAGGAACTGCAAGTGAGAATATTTTGTTGATTTTTTCAGCGTCTAACGCTATTAAGCTCAAAAAATCAGCACTCAAACCGTTTTTAGTGCTTTTCTTCTAAAAGGGGGTTGACGCCCTCCCGTGAATTGGGAATAATGCGCGCCACTGACGCGATGAGCGTAACAGCTCAAGCGAACAGTATGCACCCGTAGCTCAGTTGGATAGAGCGTCTGGCTACGAACCAGAAGGTCGGAGGTTCGAATCCTTCCGGGTGTACCACATACTAAAGGGTTGCTAATTCTAGCAACCCTTTTTTATTGCCCACCTAATAGTAAGTGTTACGCTATGAATCGTTTATTCATTACTTTAGCCCTGTGCTGTTTCAGCATTGCGAGTATTGCAGCACCCGCACATTTCCAAGAAGCCAAAAAAGAGTTACGCCAGCAGGTATACCACGACCGAAACACCCTTGGAGACAGCTATTGCGGCTGCCCCTGGGAATGGGTGGGTGCCTCCGGTGGCCGCGTGGATTTAGATGCCTGTGGTTATGAAATTCGTGCGCAACGCGTACGTGCGGAACGCATTGAGTGGGAACATGTGGTACCCGCCTCTCAATTTGGCCGCCAACGCCAGTGCTGGCAAGAAGGCGGGCGTAGAAACTGTACACAAAATGATCCCGTATTCTCTATGATGGAGGCGGATATGCATAACCTTACCCCGGTGGTGGGTGAAATTAATGCGGATCGCTCCAATTATAATTTTGGCCGCCTCCCCAAGGGGGACCCTCAATACGGCGCCTGTGATTTCCAAGTGGATTTTAGCCAGCGCACCGCACAGCCTCCGGCAAGCTTCCGCGGCGCAGCAGCGCGTATTTATTTTTACATGGCGGATCGCTATGACCTCAGCCTTAGCCGCCAGCAGCAACAATTATTTATGGCCTGGGATAAAGAGTACCCCGTCACCGCTTGGGAGCGTGAGCGCGATGAACGCATCGCTAAAATAATGGGCCACCATAACCCCTTCGTTACCGGGGAAAGAACTTGGAAGCTCGGCCATAAAAACAGCCGTGAAGGGCTAATGAGCGCCATCCCCGCTGATCATCCTAGCCAACGCGCCTCCGGCCCCGTGCACGGCAATAAAAACAGCAAAATTTATCACTTGCCTGTGGGTTGCCCAAGCTATAACAGCATGAGTAAGAAAAACCGAGTGACTTTTGATTCCGAGGAAGCGGCCATTAAGGCGGGCTATCGTAAAGCCGGCAACTGCCGCTAAATAAACTGCCAACCCAAGCCACGATAGGTTTGCTCGATCAGCGGTCGCTGGTCCAGCAGCACGGAGCACTGTTCGACCAGAAGCACGAACTCATTAAATCGCTCGGCGAGTTCCCCCGCCTTAGCATGGCGGAAGAACACCTTTTCTCCCACCTTGGGCACCTGTTTACCAGTAACAGGGGTTTGCACCTCCCCAGCTCCCTCATGGGGCAGCAAGGATAGCCCTGGCGGCCACATAGGCACAGGCAGCTTATCCTCCCCCGCCGCCCCCGAGGCCACATAACCACCGCCTAAGCAAGTGGCCACCTGCGGCTGCGGCTGACGGCACACCTCAAGCGCAAAGTACAAGGCAGGCTCATGCTGAAACCCCCGGTAATAATCAAACAAGGCGGGAGAATAGATGCCGCTGCCGGCGGCCACTTCTGTTACGGAGGCATCTTGACGGGTGCTTTCAATGCTACCGGTGCCACCGCCGTTCACAAACCGCAAGGTGGCCCCTTGCGCTTCAAGGGCTTTTACCACCTGCTTGCGACGCTGCTGCAATTGTCCA
>CALEAR010000265.1 GCA_937943665.1 uncultured Alcanivoracaceae bacterium | reverse complement strand
AAGCGCAAAAATCCCTGGATTGGGATGAAAACGAGTTTGATTATTCCTCGTGTAATGCGGACTTTAAAAAAGCCAACCGCTCCACCTACGATATGATGATCAAAACGCTAGCCTGGC
Source organism: uncultured Alcanivoracaceae bacterium (assembly GCA_937943665.1). Lineage (GTDB taxonomy): Bacteria > Pseudomonadota > Gammaproteobacteria > Pseudomonadales > Alcanivoracaceae > CALEAR01. The sequence goes on along the minus strand of CALEAR010000265.1, from coordinate 2,870 downwards.
AGTGGGAGGCGGATAGTGTCGCCTCACGTAATATTGCCCCTGTGCTTGCGCCTTTTATTTCTTCCTCGGAGTTGTGGGCGGCGTGGCAGCGTGTGTCGGATAACGAGGTAATTCACGCCGCCACTTATTCTGAAATTGTGCGTAACTCCTTTGATGATCCTTCGGTGATCATTGATGAGATTTTGCGTGTGGAAGAAGCCCATGAACGCTTACACCGTGTGATCAAAGCCTTTGATGAGGCGTTCACGGCATCACACCAGTACGCCTTAGGCCAGATCCCCAATAACCAAGAGACGTATAACAAAGTCTTTATGATGGTGGTGGCGCTGTACTGCATGGAGCGTATTCAGTTCTTGGCGTCCTTTGCGGTGACCTTTGCCATTTGTGATACGGGCATGTTCCAGCCCATTGGTAAAGCGGTGCAGAAAATCGCCCAAGATGAGCTCGAAATTCATGCTGAGCTCGATAAGGTGGTATTGCAGCATGAGCTCACCACAGAGCGTGGCCGTACCGCGTTTGAACAGTGCCGTGAAGATATCGAAGCCCTCATTGAAGAGGTGATCGATAGTGAATTGCGCTGGATTGAGTACCTGTTCTCGGAAGGTCGCGAGCTAGTGGGCATGAACGCAGAGCGCTTAAGTGCTTGGACACTATACTGCGCTAAGGATGTGTACAACACTCTAGGCCTCACCACCGATAAATATGACTTCCCCGCAGCTAACCCGCTGCGCTTTATGGAGAAGTGGCTCAACATCAGTAAGACACAAGCCTCCCCGCAAGAGCAAGACATCGCCGCTTATAAGGTGGGTGTGTTGCAGCGCACGGATGAAGGCATGATTTTTGATGACGATTTTTAATCGTCTTAGTGAAATAAGCTACAAATAAGAAGGAGAGCAACATGAGCGTAGTGATTTACGGTAAAGAGGGCTGCATTGATTGCAACAAAGCCAAATTACTGTGCCAAATGAAATCGGTGGAGTATGAGTACCTCACCGTGGGTAGCGATATTAGCCTTGAAAAGTTAGCGGAAGAGGTGGGCAAGGAAGTATCTTCTGTGCCACAAATCTTCATGCTGAAAGATGGTGTGCAGCAGTACATTGGCGGGTATAACGAACTACGCCAGCAGCTCTAAGCGTAAGAAGGGGGCCTAAGCCCCCTTTTTTATGTCTGAGGGTTAATCCCCTGTGGGGGAAATACGGAAGGATTGCACCGTATCCATGTTCCGCCAGGCCACCGCCAAACGGGACATATTGGCCAAACTATTGGTGCGGATCACCATAAAGTATTCAAAAAAATCACCATCATCGGTGAGGCGATACGTCATGTTGGCCACGGTGAAGCCGTGTTCTTGGATAAAGGCCCGCAGCGCTTCCTCTTCCATGGTGTTATCGCGATGAAAGCGCACTAAGTGGTGGGCATAAAAATGAGAGGGCAAGCGTTCTTCGATCCAACGAAACACGCCGAGCACCCCTAGGGTGAGGATAACCCCCACCACAGCGGGGAAAATAAACCCCACACCAATTAAAATACCAATGCCGGCGGTAATCCAAATAGAAGCTGCCGTGGTGAGCCCGCGTACAGATAGTCCTTCTTTAAAAATCACCCCCGCACCCAAAAAACCAATACCTGTCATGATCCCTTGGGCCATGCGGGTAGGATCCGTGCGGATGGTATCGAAGGTACCACCGGGTAACCATGCCCACTGGTAGTAGGTCACTAGCATGAGTAGGCTAGAGGTTAGGCACACCAATGCATGGGTGCGAAAGCCCGCAGGGCGCCCATGGTAGCTGCGCTCAATACCAATGATGCCGCCTGCCACTAAGGCGCCGAGTAAATACAAAAAAATGGATAATGAATCCGCTTGCATAAGTTTCCTTAAAATGAGTTTTTTATGATTCTACGGGTAGTGTTCAAGGTGCTTCAAGGTGAAGCCGAGTATTACCCTTAATGCGTAAAGGAGTTGGCGATGAGTGATAAGCAATATATTCCTCCCAAAGTATGGAAATGGGAGCAAGAAAGTGGTGGTAAATTTGCCAGTATTAATCGCCCTATTTCTGGGGCCACCCATGAGGCTGAACTGCCGAAAGGCGAAAACCCCCTACAGCTGTACTCTTTGCGCACCCCCAATGGGGTGAAGGTATCCTTGATGCTAGAGGAGCTAAAGGCATTAGGAGTGAAAGAAGCCGCCTATGATGAGCATCGCATCGATATTATGAAGGGTGATCAATTTGGCAGTGGCTTTGTGGAGATTAACCCTAACTCAAAAATTCCAGCGCTAGTGGATTACAGCACCACGCCCCCCACAAGGGTGTTTGAGTCGGGGGCTATTTTATTGTACCTCGCCGAAAAGTTTGGCCACTTTTTACCCAGCGGCCATGCAGAGCGCACTGAGGTGCTTAGCTGGTTGTTTTGGCAAATGGCCAGTGCGCCCATTTTAGGCGGTGGTTTTGGGCACTTTTATGCCTACGCACCAGAAAAGTATGAATACCCCATTAACCGCTACACCATGGAGGTGAAGCGCCAGTTAGATGTGTTAGACAAACAGCTAGCGCGCTACCCTTATGTGGCCGGTGAGGAATACACCATTGCAGATATGGCCATTTGGCCTTGGTACGGTGCTGTGGTGTTGAATAAAGCCTATGAGGCGGCGGAATTCTTAGAGGCTCATACGTACACCCATGTGATGCGTTGGGCCAAAGAAATTGAAGCTAGGCCCGCAGCAGTATTAGCACAGCCCTAGCTTGGCTCTCATGCCGAGCTGGCAAGTGCCCTTACACTGGGCGGGTGGTGGCCCTTACACCGGGCGGGTGCCACACAACGGATTTTTAACAAACTCCATCGCAAGCAAGCACTGCGAAATCACTCTTTTT
>CALEAR010000264.1 GCA_937943665.1 uncultured Alcanivoracaceae bacterium | reverse complement strand
GCGCTCTTCCCCAGCCTCAGCGCCCATAAGGGATTGTGCTAACGGTGAGCGCCAACTCACACGTTGGGCGCTGGGGTCGCTTTCATCCTCCCCCACAATCTGCACATAAAATATTTCCCCTACTTCATCCATTAATTGCACATAATGGCCAAACCCCACCTGGGTTGGGGATGTTTCTGTGTCTTCTGGGGTAACTAAAATGGCGCCACTAATGCGAGTTCTTAACCAGCGTTCTCGCCGTTCTAGCAAGGCGGTTTGTTGACGGAAATCCATTTGCTTTGGATCCAAAGTGGCAAGTTTTTCCAATAGCTCGGAAAGCTCTGTTTCAAGCAACGCCAACCCCCTTGGGGTCACATAATTAGGATGCGGGCTTACAGGAAGTTCTGGCAAATCCTCAGGTAAATCACCATCTTCCTCACGCACAAAAGCTCTACTCATAATAAAAACCCCCACAATTTAAGCGCTAATCATTAACTTGTTAGCACATTGTGGGGGATAATTCAGCTTTACTGTTTTTTAGCAGGAATCACGCTATCGCCAGCTTCCCAAATACGATAATTCACTTCCACATCTTCTGGCGCATACACCACCACAGGCAATTTGCTGTTATAGCGTAGCAAGAAGCCATCACCTTGCACGGGAACAAAGCGTTCTTCTTTGCTTCCTTCAGGGCATGCCATCATGGTGGACACGGGGCCCTTAACGTCTTTTAGTTCGTAATAGGTATACCCCCAACCGGATAAGGTTTGCTCGGTAAGTGAGCCACCAAAACGATGATTATTGCAATCCACCTCTATGGTTTTTCCTGCAATGATTTCAACTTTTTTTGCTTCTTCATTCTCCGCCTTTTCCAACCAAATAACATGGCGCTGAAAACCTTCTTCAGCCTCAGGGAAAGGAGCCACTTTACTTAAAGCACTACCACCAGGGCTAGCACACGCGGAAACCGCCATGGATAACGCTAAAGCACCTAACCAAGGTTTTTTCATTGATTTTTCCTCATCCAATAGACGTTAGTATTGATTCACCAACAGCCAATAAGTTCTTTTATCAGCATAATGTTTTACAAACCGATCAAACAGTCGCGAAGAGAACGGTTCAATGCTACTCTTAACGACCATTTATTTTGCTCTCACTCATTGCCATAAAAAAGGATCCTATGCGCAGCGCAAATTCACCTTCCCGCTACCTTGCTGCCATTGATTTAGGCTCGAATAGCTTTCATTTGGTAGTGGCAAAATTCCAACAACAAACATTGCATATTAAAGCGAAACATAGAGCAAAAACGGAGCTAGCCGCCAACATAAATGACAACGGTTATCTTAATCTTAACGCCCTTCATGCGGCTTACGATTGCTTAGCTCACTTTGGCACTGTGCTAAAACAAACATCACCCGTTCTCGTGCGTGCTTTAGGTACAAAAACCTTACGTGATGCCCGCAATTTGCAAGATTTTCTGCATCGTGCAGAAGCCTTATTGGGATACCCCATTGAGGTAATCTCTGGTAGAGAAGAGGCGCGTTTAATCTATTTAGGCGCAGCTAAAGCCATACCTGCTCACTTCACATCACACTTTGTGGTGGATATTGGGGGTGGCTCCACAGAAATTATTTTAGGTGAGCAGCAGCTTCCTCAACAGCTCAACAGTCTCACCATGGGATGTGTTACTTTTAAACGCCGCTTTTTCTCACACAATCGCATTACCCATGAGGCCATGAACCGTGCCCAAGCCGCTGCATTTGCAAAATTACTGCCCCTTCGAGAGCAGTACACACAAACGTCCTGGCAAGTGGCGGTAGCAAGCAGTGGTACGGCTCAAACCGTTATCTCAGTGCTAACCGCCATGGGCTTAGCGTCTCAAGATCTCATTACCCATGAAGCCCTGCTGCGATTGCGGAAACGCTTAATTCAAGAAGAGGATCTTAATACCTTAGCTCTGCCCGGCTTAGCGCCTGAAAGGGCTGCCATTTTGCCCGCTGGCGTGGCAATTTTATGCGCCATCTTCTCAGCGTTTAAACTCAATGAGGTCCACTATGTAAAAGGCGCCTTGCGAGAAGGTATCTTGTATGATTTGCACCAACGTTTAGGTAAGGCAGATCCAAGATATGAGAGCGTAACGCACCTATGTGAACGCTTTGATTTAACGGCCACCCCTGAGCTTTGGTGCACGGCAAAACGTCATTTGCAAGCATTGGCCCCTGAGTGGCACTTCACCCAAGAACAGCACCAGTTTTTGGATTGGGCTATGCAACTGAGCCAACTCGGCACAACGGTGGCACAACACCACTACCAGCGCCATGGCGCCTATTTCCTACGTGCGGTGGACTTAGCAGGATTTTCTCAGCAAGAACAGCAGATCCTTGCCTTCTTAGTGGAAGCACATCGCGGCGAGTTCCCCTTAAACGCTTGGCAACAACTCCCCTCATCGCAACAAACTCTCTGGGGGCAATTAGCGCTTATTTTTCGTTTTGCACAGTTAGAGCGGCAAGCTAGAGGTTATTATGAGGCGATAGGGATCTCGGCACTTAGCAAAACCCAACTCCACGTAGATATCACGGCCCCTGCCACCGCTGCTTGCGATACCCATGCCCTTTGGGAACAGCTTTTAGCTAACGAAAACCATGCCCTACGACATACTCCCTTTAGGTTCAGCTATACCATCTGCCAAGGTGCCGAACCTAGGGCCTCGCACAAATAAGCATAATTCTCTTTAAAAGCTGCTTCTGAACCCACCCTATGAGGTAAACGATTTGCCACCCAACCAGCAAGCTCAAGGCCTGCCTGCGCTATGGCAGATGCCGTAAGTAAGGCATGGTTTAAACAGCCCAAACGCATGTCCACCACCAGCACCACGGGGTACCCCAATGCCCTAGCAAAGTCAGCCATGGTTTCCCGCTGATTCAAAGGCACTAGCCACCCTCCAACCCCCTCCACTACAACCAAATCTGCTGGGAATACCACGGTAACTTCCGATTTCCATTAAACGTT
>CALEAR010000263.1 GCA_937943665.1 uncultured Alcanivoracaceae bacterium | reverse complement strand
GTGGATGCCGAAACAGATAAAGTAGTTGGGCTTCACATGGCCGGGGACGATGCGGGAGAAATCACTCAAGGTTTTGCGGTTGCCATGAAAATGGGCGCCACCAAAGCGGATTTCGATGCCACCATTGGCATTCATCCCACCTCTGCCGAAGAGTTCGTTACCATGCGAACGCCAGTGCAAGAGTAGGGTGGCCATTCATTTTATGCCCCGTAACCATTGAATCCATAAGTACAACAACAGGAGTTATTATGAAGCGAGTGGTTTTTAACCAAAAAGGCGGTGTTGGTAAATCCAGTATTACTGTGAATTTGGCCGCCATCAGTGCTTCTAAGGGATTGAAAACATTAGTGATTGATCTCGATACCCAGTGTAATGCGAGCCAGTATTTATTGGGTATGGATATTTATCAAACAGCGGCACCCACCCCCAACATTGGTGATTACTTCAATCAAACCCTTTCTTTTCGTTTGAAAGAAAAATCCCCAATGGAGTTCGTTCACACCACTCAGTTTGAAAGCTTATTTGTGATCCCTGCAAGCCCAGAGCTTGGAGAATTGCAATATCAGCTTGAGCGCAAGCATAAGATTTACAAGTTTAGATCCATGCTCCGCAGCCTTGGGCGTCAGTTTGATGTGATTTACATCGATACGCCGCCCGCCTTTAACTTTTACACCCTATCCGCCCTTATTGGTGCCGATAAGGTGTTGATCCCCTTTGATTGTGACGCCTTTGCCAAGGATTCTATCTTCACGTTGATGGAGAACATTCTTGAAACCAAAGCAGATCACAACGAAACACTAGAAGTGGAAGGGGTGATCATCAACCAGTTCCAATCCCGTGCCCGCATACCTGCGCAACTAGTGGAGGAATTAAAGGAAACAGAGTTACCCATTCTCGAGCCTTATCTTTCCTCCAGCGTGATCATGCGTGAATCACACAGCAAGGCCATGCCTTTGATTCATTTGGCACCTAACCATAAACTCACTAAGGAATTTATTGCCTTACATGATGGGTTAACAAATTAATAATAAAAGGAAATCACTCATGTTACCTACAGTAAAATTACTGTCTCGTTTGATGTTGGGGTTGAGCATGCTGCTACTGTCCGTTCCTGGGGTTGCAGCCATCAATGCTCAAGCGCTTCAACAGCTTGAACTGGATATTTGGAGCGTAAGATCAGGCTATTATCTCTATTCTGTCATGGAAGGAGATAAAGCCTATGAAGCGGTACTTGCAGATAAAATTACCGCGGCAGAACGCAGCTTTAATACACTGAAAGGTAACGCCGAGGGCAGCGATGATGAGGCGCTAGTGAACGCACTGGAAGATCACTTTCACAACTTCATTGAGTTAGCCAATGAAAATACCATCGCTGAACTCGGTTATACAGATACTCACTTAGCCATTGATCTTAACAACCAAGCCGCTGAAATTATTCAGTTGCTTAAGGAGCATAAAGGCGAGGGGGATCCCAATGATCTGCTAGCGCTGGCCATTCAATCGCAGCGCATGACATCAGAATACTTAAGCCTAGCGGCGGCCCCCGATGGCGGTACCTCGGCGGCGGATGGGGAAATCCGTATCGATTTTGATGAGGCCGTACCAGAGTTTGATGAGCTCCTAGCAACGCTTCAACAAAAATACACTGATGACGATGCCGTTAGCCGTGCCTTGTTGCAAGTGGATCGCAAATGGCGTTTTATTCGTGAATCCATGGTGAAGTTTTACGAAGATGCGGTGCCCTTCCTTGTTAGCCGCTACAGTGAGCAAATTGTGGAGCTCATTGAGCAGGTTGTTGAGTGAGGCCTTCCAATAGGCGCATGGTGCAGCTAGCATATGCGCCTTCTATGTTGGAAGAGAGTAGGCCGTGACCATTAAACATACCTCCATTAGTCGATTAGAAATTTGCCGACGGTTTGTGGCATCAGTGCGTCACTCCACTGAGCTGAAGCTTGATGTGCGTCGTGCAGATGAAACCTCTGTGGAAGTGTTTATGCCCTTCCAAGAAGCCATAGTGGGTAACCCAGAAACCCGCGTGCTTCATGGGGGAGCTATTTTTGCCTTAATGGATCAAGCAGGTGGCTTAGCAGGCGCCTGCGCTATTTACCCAGAGTTTGAAATCACCCCCACCATTGATATGCGCGTGGATCATATCCGTGCCCCTGAAGTGGGCTATGGTGTGATTTGCCATGCGGAATGCTATCGATTAAGTCAACATGTGGTATTTGTGCGCATGAATGTGTTTGAGGAAAGACACCCAGAAAATTTAGTGGCCACGGGTGTTGCCACCTATATGCGTATGAAACTGCCCGGTGCCAACGAGGTGGTGAGTTAAATGACAGATGCACTAAGAACCCTTATTCAGCAATGCCGTGATGGCGAGCGTCCTTATCAGGCTCTTGTGGAGCGTGTGCCTTATGCTAACTTTCTTGGCATCGAGGTAATGGCCCAAGGCCAAGAGCTGGTTTTTGTTCTACCTAAAAATGAAACCAATGTGGGAAATCCCACACTGCCGGCACTGCATGGTGGTGCCGTGGCTGGCTTCATGGAGCAATCCGCTGTTATTTTTTTGCTCTTACACATGGGAGAGCCCCGAGTACCTAAAACCATTGATTTCACGGTTGATTATCTTAGAGCAGGGCACTATAAAGATACCTATGCTGAATGCCGAGTCACACGGTTAGGTCGTCGTGTGGCCAACGTTCAAATCATTGCTTGGCAAACTCGTCGTAGTGAGCCTATCACCATTGCTCGAGCACACTTTCTATTATCGGAGGAAACTGCACAGGAGATGTAGCCTCCACTTCAAACCACAAGGGGGCATCAGTGAAAACACCGGCGTACTCACAATACTTATTACTTGGTGCCGTGGTCATGACGGCACTGGGCCAAACCATTGTGTATGCCATTTTGCCCTCCTTAGGGCGCGCCACTGGGCTTGCGGATTTCCATGTGGGCGCCATCATTAGCTTTTCAGCCATTTTCTTTGCTCTCGCAAGCGCTGTATGGGGTAGATATAGCGAATATGTGGGGCGCAAACCCGTGGTGGTTATTGGCCTCACTGGCTACGGGGTAGGCAGCTGGCTCTTTGCTGGCTCCTT
>CALEAR010000262.1 GCA_937943665.1 uncultured Alcanivoracaceae bacterium | reverse complement strand
CCACAATGCGTAATACCATGCCCGCTTGCTGCCCACCCATAACCGCCACGCGGCTGTTGGGCCAGGCGAATATAAACTGAGGGTCTAACCCGCGGCCGCACATGGCATAGTTGCCCGCGCCATAGGATCCGCCAATGAGAATGCTGATTTTAGGAACGGTGGCATTAGCTACGGCTTGGATCATTTTAGAACCGTGCTTAATGATGCCGTTTTGCTCTTGTTCTGTGCCCACTAAAAAACCAGTGGTGTTATGCAAAAACAGCAGAGGACGGCGGGTTTGTTCACACAGTTGAATAAATTGCGCCGCTTTGGCAGCCCCTTTGTGGGTAATGGGGCCGTTGTTGCCGATGACCCCCACGGGATAACCTTCTAAGTGCATCCACCCACAAACGGTGTGGGCATCCCATTCGTTTTTAAAATCTAAGAAGGCGGAATCATCAGCAATGCGGGCGATTACCTCACGCACATCATAGGGTTTGCGAGGATCCTTAGGTACCACGCCTAGGAGTTCCTCCGCCGCATAGCGGGGTGGTTTAAAGGTTTTCTTGGCTAAGGGAGGGAGTAAATCGTTCCAACCGAGGCTGGCCACGATTTCTCGGGCGAGGCGAATACCATCGCGATCATTTTCAGCCAAGTATTCCCCTGTGCCGGCGGTTTGGGTGTGCATTTCAGCGCCCCCTAGCTCTTCATCGGTGGCCACTTCACCAGTGGCGGCTTTGAGCAGGGGAGGGCCGGCTAAAAACATTTTGCTTTGCTCGCGGATCATAATGCAGTAATCCGAAAGCCCTGGCTGATAAGCACCACCTGCGGTGGCGTTACCGTGCACCACAGTAATTTGTGGAATGCCTTGCGCCGATAAGCGCGCTTGGTTGGCAAAGGTGCGTGCGCCTTCCACAAAAATGTCGGCCGCATAATTAAGGTTAGCGCCTCCAGATTCCGAAAGGCTTACAATGGGGAGCTTATTTTCTGCGGCAATTTCCTGCAGGCGTAGGGTTTTTTGAAGGCCCGCTGGGGTAATGGTGCCCCCTTTAATGGCGGAGTTAGAAGCCGCCACCAATACGCGCGCGCCTGCCACATAGCCAATGCCTGCAATGGTGGCACCGCCGGCTTCGGTGCCATCCTTATCATCGTGCATCTTATAGCCGGCAAGGTTGTGCAGCGGTAAAAAAGGCGCGCCAGCATCAAGCAATAAGGCCACGCGCTCATGGGGTAAGAGTTTGCCTTGCTGCTCAAAGCGTTCACGCCGAGATTCGGTTTTTTCTATTACCTTTTGCTCGATGGCGCGGAAAGCTTCCACCTCTTCAAGCATGGCTTGGCGGTTTGCTTTAAATTCATCGCTATTAGGATTAAGCGTGGAATGAATCACTTGCATTTAGGCATCATCCTCTTGGGTAAATAAAGCAGGGGTTTGTGCGCGGTGAAACCCTTGAAACGGTTGGCTGTTATTGTGATCGGGTAAGGGGTAAATGGCGGCGTTGCCCTGGCTGGCTGCTCCATCCACACGAAGGGTGGCACCACTTATAAAAGCCGCGGCAGGTGAAAGCAGAAAACAAATGGCGGCGGCTACTTCAGCCTCTTCGCCCATGCGTTTTAAGGGTACGGCTGCCCGTAGGTTTTTAATAATGGCCGCATAGCTTTCGGGGTAGGTATCCATGCCACTTGAGGCTATCCAGCCCGGAGCTACCGCATTCACTCGCACACCTGCGCAGCCCCACTCAAAGGCGGCGGTGCGGGTGAGGTTTTCCATGCCGGCTCGCGCGGCTCCAGAATGGCCCATGCCCGGCATGCCGCCCCACATATCTGCAATAATATTCACAATGGCGCCACCAGAGCGGTTCATGCCTTGCATAAACACTTCACGGGCTATTAAAAAACCGCCGGTGAGATTGGTGCTGATTACCGCTTCCCACCCTTTTTGGGAGATCATAGCCAAAGGAGAGGGGAACTGGCCGCCGGCGTTATTCACTAAACCGTGCACGGCTTCTGTTTTGGCAAAAATTTGCCGCACTGTGTCTTTCACTGCTTCTTCTGAGCGAATATCGCAGCTAAACCAAAGGGCTTGGCCGCCGTCTTCTGTGATTTCTTCGGCGGTGCGAATGAGCTTTTCTTCTTTGCGGCCAATGAGCACCACCTGTGCACCAAGGCTGGCGAGTTCGTGGGCGGTGCAGCGGCCAATACCACTGCCGCCACCCGTTACGATAATGGTTTGGCCAGTAAAAAGGCCGGGCTTAAATACAGAGTTATAGGCCATTTCATAACACCTCACGGGCAATAGCTTGTGAAACAGGAATGGGGATTTCTAATAATTGTTGGGCAAAGGCTTTGCCTTGAGGATCAATACGCAGGGAAGCAATACCACCACCACCGAGTGCCCCTGTGAGTAAAAAGTTAAGGCCGTGGATGCCTGGTAATTGCCAACGCTTAACTGTGCTGTTTTCATCATCCAGTAGGTGCTCAAGCCAAGCTTTGACTCGTTCTTCGGTTAACGCCTGATACAAATACGGATAGTATTCTGGTTTGCGCGCCATAATGCCTATGTTGGCATTGTTACCCTTATCGCCGCTGCGGCCATAGGCTAAGGCCACGAGGGGAACGTTAGTCTCTGTGGGCATGGGCGCAGGCGCCTTGTATTCAGGCAAGTCGGGCAGGGTATCTTCGCCCATGGGGGCTGGCACCGTTATGGTTTCCCCTGCCACATCCACTTGCATGGATACCAAGGATTTATGTATTAAGGTGGAAAATAAACGAATGCGGGGAAAGGGACGGGGGCGGCCTCCCACAATGCCGGTGATGCCCGGTGCCATGCCAGTGGCAGCTTGGGCAATTTCTCGCGCCATAAATTTTAGCGCTGCTTCCTGCGGATGGCGTGCAGCTATTTTAACCACCACTTCGCGGCTGTGTTCGCAACGGCCATGGGGGCCATAGGTGGCCTCTGTGCCTAAGAGTTCCACATGGGTTTCAGCGAGGTCCCCAAGGCCCATGGTGTTTAGTTGGGCATTTACCTTAGTGAGAATCGCCGTGGCCACGGCTTGAGCTTTCTGTACCGCTTGCATGCCACCGAGTAAAAAGGTGGCGGTGAGGCGGTATCCATCAGGATAGGTG
>CALEAR010000261.1 GCA_937943665.1 uncultured Alcanivoracaceae bacterium | reverse complement strand
TACACACCGCAAGCAGAGTTGCCCGAAGGGGTGGAAAGGCCTGCCCTTAAAGAAATTCGTATTAATCGCAGCCCCATGGTGGCGCCTGATAGTGTGCTTGATGAAGCCACCTTGGCCCGTTTAGGTTGGGATTTAGAGGTGTTTCGTGAACGTTGGAAGGTGGTGCGCAATGCGCCGGGGCTTCAAGAAAAGCTACAACAGGTATTCCAACAATCACCTTGGCCTGAGGCTAACGATGAAGATGTGGATACCAGCCTTTATAGCGGTGGCTTTTTAAGCCCGCAGGATAGCAAGTTGTGCCAGCAGGTGGTGCAAACGGAGCCCGAGGATCTTGCACGCCTGTTTTTGCCCTTTGAGGACGAGCGCCTGCCAGAGCTATTTTGGCGTTATCGCGCTCGTAATTATCCGCACACCCTCACCGCTGAGGAAACGGCACAATGGCAAGCATTTTGCCGAGCACGCTTAACCTCTCAAACACATCACAATGTGATTGCAATACGTCGTGAGCTCGCACAACTCACGATTACAGCCAAAACTGAGCAAGAAAGAGAAATCCTCTCCCAACTTATTGATTATGTGGAAGAGGTGGCTCAACAGGTTGGGTTAACATAAATCGCCCGAAAGGTTTTTGTTATGACAAACACTGTACAGCAAGAGTGGGAGTTTTTAGCCACATCAACCGATTACCAAGTGCCAGTGAAGGCGTATGTGAACGAAGCCGCCAGTGATGGTGTTTCTATTGTGATTTTGCCTGCCCTAGGAGTGGGAGTGGGCTATTACACGCCCTTAGCGGAGGCCTTATATGCCCGCGGCCACCATGTTTATCTTGCGGAACAGCGCGGCCATGGAGAAAGTGCTCTGATGCCTTCGCGCACGGTGAACTATGGCTTTCGAGAAATGCTAGAGCAGGACATTACAGCCGTGGTGGCCAAGGCCCGTGAAAATGCGCCTAACAAACCGGTGTATCTGCTTGGCCATAGCCTTGGCGGGCACTTGGCTAGCATGTATGCAGGTTGGCGTGTGAACAAGGATAGATACGTGGATGGCGTGATTTTAGCCGCCTGCGGTACCCCATGGATGGAAGCCTACAGTGGTAGCACAGCGGCGCGTTTACGTTTTCTTTATCACTTTTTGCCCATTAGCCAGAAAGTATTGGGGTATTACCCTGGCCACCGCCTTGGGTTTGGCGGCCGAGAAGCCCGCGGCATGATGAATGATTGGCGTGAACTCGCACGCACCAATATTTATC
>CALEAR010000260.1 GCA_937943665.1 uncultured Alcanivoracaceae bacterium | reverse complement strand
CGAGAGCCCCCAAGGGTGGGGTTCAGGAGCCTCTTGCATTTAAGCGCACGTGAGAGGCCCCTGCGGGATGCTCGCTTTGGGCAGTTACTTGCCCCCTTTCATGGAGTCGAAGAACTCATTGTTGGTTTTGGTTTGCTTAAGGCGATCGATTCAGAACTCAATGGCACTGATTTCTTCCATGGGGTGGAGAACCTTGCGTAGGATCCACATGTTCTTGAGATCATCTTCGGGCACTAAGCGCTCTTCACGGCGTGTACCGGATTTCTTAATGTGAATAGCAGGGAATACGCGCTTTTCAGCGGCACGGCGATCCAAGTGCAACTCCATGTTACCGGTGCCCTTGAACTCTTCGAAAATCACTTCATCCATTTTAGAACCGGTTTCAATTAGCGCGGTGGCTAAAATGGTGAGGCTGCCGCCTTCTTCAATATTTCGTGCGGCACCAAAGAAGCGTTTGGGGCGTTCTAGGGCATGAGCATCCACACCACCCGTGAGTACACGACCCGAGCTGGGCTGTACCGTGTTATAAGCACGAGCTAAGCGGGTGATGGAATCTAGTAGGATCACCACATCTTGTTTGTGCTCCACCAAGCGTTTGGCTTTTTCGATCACCATTTCGGCCACTTGCACGTGACGCGCAGGCGGTTCATCAAAGGTGGAAGCCACCACTTCCCCGCGCACTGTGCGGGACATTTCTGTAACTTCCTCGGGGCGCTCATCAATGAGCAATACAATAAGGTGCGCCTCAGGGTTATTGCGAGAAATAGAATGGGCCACTTGCTGCAGTAACATGGTTTTACCGGCTTTCGGGGGCGCCACAATCAAGCCACGTTGCCCTTTACCAATGGGCGCCACCAAATCGATGACACGTGAGGTAATATCCTCAGTGGAGCCGTTACCTTGCTCCATAACTAATTGTTTGGTGGGGAAAAGTGGCGTGAGGTTTTCGAAGAGAATTTTGTTCTTAGCGTTTTCGGGGCGGTCATAGTTAATTTCGTTGACCTTTAACATGGCAAAGTAGCGTTCGCCATCTTTTGGTGGGCGAATCTTGCCAGAAATGGTATCCCCAGTGCGTAAGTTAAAACGTCGGATCTGGCTAGGGGAAACGTAGATATCATCAGGGCCAGCTAAGTATGAGCCCTCTGAACTACGCAAAAAACCAAAGCCATCTTGCAAAATCTCTAGTACGCCGTGGCCATAAATATCAGAACCATTCTTAGCGGCTTTTTTAAGGATCGAGAAGATGACGTCTTGTTTTCGGGTTCGAGCAAGGTTATCGAGACCCATTTCTTGGGCGATATCTAGCAGTTCAGCAATGGGCTTCTGCTTTAATTCAGAGAGGTTCATTAGTTTAATAGAGATCCAAAAAGATTAGTTTTCGCGGTGATTTGATACCGCACTTGGTTGATATTATCGGGGTTATAAGCATGGCGAGGCGCCAGAGGCTAAAGAGAGCGCGTAGCTAGTGGTTGGTATGTAACACCAAAAAATCACGTTTGTCTAGCCTTAAATAATAATTTTATGACATGAGTTAGGCGGTATAGCGCCACTAGGCCAATTTGGCCCAGTGGCAGCGCATGATTAGATGGTGCTATCAAGAAAAGCGGTAAGCTGGGAAAGCGATAAAGCGCCAACTTTGGTGGCTTCCACGCTACCGTTATTGAATACGGTGAGGGTGGGAATACCGCGCACACCGTACTTACGAGGTGTTTCGGGGTTATCATCAATATTCAGCTTCACTACCTTCAGGCGGCCCTCATAGTTTTTGGCGATTTCTTCCAAGATGGGGGCAATCATCTTGCATGGGCCGCACCAGGGCGCCCAGTAATCCACTAATACGGGACCTTCAGCCTTCAGCACATCTTCTTCGAAGGTGCTATCGGTGGTATCAATAATTGTTGCACTCATTGGGGTTGCTCCTGCAATTGGTTTAAAGGTGTAAATGGGGGCAAATAGAAGACTATCAAGCCCTCTCACGCAATAGCTCAGCGGCTTTGCGTGAGAAATACGTCAAAATGCCATCGGCGCCGGCGCGCTTAATGCTGGTGAGGGATTCCAAAATAATGGCATCTTCATCTAACCAGCCATTTTGGAACGCAGCCATGTGCATGGCATATTCGCCGCTCACCTGATACACGAACGTTGGCACGGCAAAGGTGTCTTTTACTTCGCGCACCACATCTAAGTAGGGCATGCCGGGCTTTACCATCACCATATCGGCACCTTCCTGTAAATCCTGCGCCACTTCGTGCAGTGCTTCTAAGCGGTTGGCAGGATCCATTTGGTAGGTGGTTTTATCAGCCTTGCCAAGGTTTTCTGCGGAACCCACCGCATCGCGGAAGGGGCCATAATAGGCGGAGGCGTATTTGGCGGAATAGGCCATGATGCGGGTATTCACGTGGCCATCTTGCTCCAGTGCGGTGCGAATGGCGCCAATGCGGCCATCCATCATATCACTTGGGGCGATGACATCGGCGCCGGCTTCGGCATGGCTAATGGCCTGATTCACCAGTGCTTTTACGGTAACATCGTTAAGCACATAGCCGTTTTCATCGATGATGCCATCTTGGCCGTGGGTGGTATAAGGGTCCAAGGCGGCATCGGTAATAACACCCAGCTCAGGGAGCTCTTTTTTTAGGGCACGCACGGTGCGTTGAATGAGCCCATTTTCATCCCAAGCAGGGGAGGCATCTAAGGTTTTGGCTTCTTGAGGGGTAACGGGGAACAAAGCCACCGCAGGCACGCCTAAGTTAGCAAGTGCCTCCGCTTCCTTGAGAAGCAAATCAATACTCAAACGCTCCACACCTGGCATGGAGGGAACCGCTTCACGGTAATTATTGCCCTCCACCACAAAGAGTGGGCAGATTAAATCACTAGGTGTTAGCGTGGTTTCGCGCATGAGGCGGCGAGAAAAGTCATCGTAACGCATGCGGCGTAAACGTGTTGCCGGCCAAGGGGCGCGATGAAAGTGACCTTGTGTCATGGTTTCTCCCAATTTGATGGAAATGGCAGTTATTGTAACAGGCACAGTATAAATTACTTATAGTATCTATGTTTGATTTATAAAGGCGTTGGCTATCAATAGGACACTATATGTTGGCACCATTTCATTATGCTTTTCCCGTGTTGGATTTAATCGCCACTCGGGAGTTTTATGAGCAGCAACTCGGGGCTTCAGTGGGGCGCAGTACCGAAAAGTGGATGGATTTTGATTTGTTCGGCCATCAGTTATCAGCCCATAAAGTAGCTGCTATGCCTCAGGTAATGGCGGAAAGCGAGGTGGACGGTCAGGCAGTGCCCATTCCTCACTTTGGTGTGGTGCTTGAATGGGGGGAGTGGCAAGCTCTTGCAGAGCGATTGATCGCACAACAGGCACGGTTTTTATTGAAGCCACAAGTACGTTTTCAAGGACAAAGCGGCGAGCAGGGCACTTTTTTTGTGTTAGACCCTTCGGGTAACGCTTTGGAATTTAAGAGCTTTAGACGACCAGAGGAGATGTTTGCATGAGTCGTTGGCGGCCCCCTTCGAAACCGGCCTCTAAATACATTACCCCAGAAGGCTATCGTGCCATGAATGAAGAGCTGCAATATCTATGGAAGGAGAAGCGCCCAGCGGTGACGCAGGCAGTGCAAGAAGCCGCTGCATTAGGGGATCGCTCTGAAAATGCGGAATATATTTATGGTAAACGGCAATTGCGCGAGATAGATCGGCGTATTCGTTTTTTATCGCGGCGATTGGATGACATGGTAGTGGTGGATAGGCCACCTCAAGATAGAAGCAAAGTGTATTTTGCCGCTTGGGTCACGGTTTATGATGTTCATGCAGATGAGGAAAAACGTTTTCGCATTGTGGGGCCGGATGAAACCGATGCAAAGCGCGGATGGATCAGTGTGGATTCACCCCTTGCGCGAGCCTTAATTGGCAAGCAAGTGGATGATGAGGTGGTATTCACCACCCCTAAAGGGCGCCAAGAGTATGAAGTAGTGGCCATTGAATATGAAGAAGCGCAGGAGCATCGTTAATGACGCAAGAAGGCTTTAACCCCGGTAGTTTTTTTAAGAAGTCCTTGGTAGGTGGTTTGGTGGTATTGCTACCGTTAGCCATCTTAACCGTGGTGTTTAAATGGGTATATGGGGTGGCGGCGGAGTTTACTTCGCCCATTGCTAAAATTTTAATTAACAAATTTGATTGGACGCCATTTACCGCAGACTTGCTAGGGGTAGCGGCCTTGGTGGTGTTTTGTTTTATCACTGGTAACTTTGTGACTACCCGTCTCGGTGGCTTACTATGGGGATGGATTGAAAACCGCATTATGTCGCGCTTGCCAGGCTATAGGCCCATTCGAGAAATCATCGCGCAACTGCTAGGCACGGATGAAAATTCTGTGTTTAGTCGCGGTGAAGTGGTGCGTGTTTGGGTGTATGGGCGCCATGTGGATATTTCTATTATGGGTATTGTTACCAGTAAACATGAGGATGGACGCGTGAGCATTTTTATGCCCACGGGGCCTAACCCCACCACAGGGTTTATTTATTTTGCTGATGAGGCGCTGGTGACGTATCACCCTGAAATTAAAGTGGAACAGTTTATGAAGTTAGTAGTGGCTTGCGGAGCGGGCACACAACATGTGTTTGGCCTTTTGGAGAAGGGCCCCGCAGCCCAATTACAAATAAATCAACAGGAGAAATAACATGCGAATTGCCGTGTTGTTGGCCGGTTCTGGCGTTTATGATGGATCAGAAATCTATGAAACCACACTCACTTTACTTGCCTTAGATAAGGCCGATGCCAACTATCAATGTATTGCGCCGAATATTCCTCAGCATCATGTGATTAACCATGCCACTGGGGATGAGGCTGCGGGTGAAAGCCGTAACGTATTAGAAGAAGCGGCACGCTTAGCAAGAGGTGAGGTGCTAGATATGGCTGAAGCCAAAGCACAGGATTACGATGCCCTTATTGTACCTGGTGGCTTTGGTGTGGCGAAAAACCTTTGCGATTTTGCTTTTAAAGGGGCAGAGATGCAGGTGAACCCGCAAGTGAAGGCGTTTATTCAATCTTTCCATCAGGCGGGTAAGCCTGTGGGTTTAATGTGTATTGCGCCGGTGATGAGCGCTGCTATTTTTGGCGAAGGTGTGCGCTGTACCTTAGGGACAGACAAGGAAACCGCTGCTGCGGTTGAGGCCATGGGCGCCGTGCATGAAGCTAAGCAGGTGCACGAAATTGCAGTGGATGAAAAAAATAAGCTGGTTACCACGCCGGCTTATATGGAGGCCACCCGTATTCGTGATGCAGCTGAGGGTATTGAGGCCTTGGTGAAAGAAGTACTGCGTTTAGCTCAGGCTAGCTAAGGGCTTGTTCAGCCTGCTCGTGTTCTTCCATGGCCATGAGCAGGCGTTCTTCTAGGTTTTCATGCTGCTGGTTTAGCTCCCCTTGGCGTTTTAATGTGGTCTGTAATAGCTCACTGTTTTCTGCCTGATAAAGGCTTTCATCGTTGAGGGTTTCATTAACGTTCGCTAATGCTTCCTCACAGGCCGCGAGTTCTTTTTCGAGCTTTTCAATGGCTTGTTTTAAGGGTCTGAGCTGGGCGCGGCGTTGCGCTGCTTGCTGACGCTTTAAGCGTGGGTCTTGGCGTTCTTCCTTGGAAGCTTCTGTGTTTTCATTAGGAGCCTTCTGTGTGTTGCGAAACCTTTCCCTAAGCCAACGCGCATAATCATTTAAATCCCCTGTGTAGGGCTTTGCTTCTCCTTCCGCCACCAGCCAAAGCTCATCCACTGTGGTATCTATTAAATGACGATCGTGGGAAACTAATACCATGGCGCCTGTGTATTGCTGCAAGGCATAAATCAGCGCCTCTCGCATATCTAGATCCAGGTGGTTGGCGGGCTCATCCAACAACAACAGAGCCGGCTTCTTTTGAATCAATAGGGCGAGGGCCAAACGTGCTTTTTCGCCCCCAGAAAAACGCCCCACTGTGGCAAACACATCATCCCCATGAAAACCAAAACGGCCTAATTCGCTGCGCACTTGGGCTTCTTCCCATTGTGGTTGGGCCGCTTGCATGAGTTGTAAGGGGTGGGCCTCTTGGGGTAGGGCATCCACCTGTTGTTGGTGAAAATAACCCACCACTAACTCGTTGCCGCACACCCGCTCGCCGGCTAAGGGGGTTAGCTCCCCCACTAGGGTTTTAATGAGGGTGGATTTACCGGCGCCATTGGGGCCGAGTAAACCAATGCGGGAATCTGGCCCTAGGGTTAAGTTCACCCCTTGAAGGATTTTCGTCTCGCCGTAGCCGCAATCCACTTGGCGCAACTGCACCATGGGGTTGGGTAGCTTCTCTGGTGCATGAAAGGTGAAGCTAAAGCCCGCGGCTTCTTTTAAGGGGGCTTGGGCCTGTAATCGTTCTAGGGCTTTAATGCGGCTTTGCGCTTGGCGAGCTTTGCTGGCCTTAGCGCGGAAGCGATCAATAAATGCTTGTAAATGTGCGGCTTCAGCCTCTTGCTTGCGGTGCTCACTTTCCTGTTGTGCAATGCGTTCCGCGCGGGTTTTTTCAAAGGTATCGTAATCGCCCTTGTACAGGGTGAGCTGTTGATGCTCTATGTGCAAAATGTGGCTGCACAGGCTATTTAAGAAATCCCTATCGTGGGAAATCAATACCAAGGTGCCAGGGTAACTGCGCAACCAGTCCTCTAGCCAGAGCACGGCATCCAAGTCCAAGTGGTTGGTGGGCTCATCGAGCAGTAATAAATCAGCATCGGCCAGTAGCACGCGAGCAAGGTTTAAACGCATGCGCCATCCCCCAGAAAAGCTAGCCACCGGTTGTTGTTGGGCGGTTTCGCTAAAGCCTAGGCCAGCTAAAATAGTGGCGGCGCGAGCAGGAATGCTCCAAGCGCCCATGGCTTCCAGGGCGCTATGGGCCTGTGCAATGGCATGGCCATCTTCGGCGGCTTCGGCGGCAGCTAGGGCTGTTTGCTGAGTGCGGTAGGGTTCGTGGCCATCGAGTACATAATCAATGGCAGCCTCAGGAAGAGCCGGGACCTCTTGCGCCATGGTGCCAATGCGCCAGTGTTGGGGGCGTTGGAAATCACCTTTATCGGGTTCCACCATGCCGTTTAGCAAGGCCATTAAGGAGCTTTTTCCGCATCCATTTCGGCCTACTAAACCCACTTTCCAACCGGGGTGCAGGGTAACATTGGCATCTTGGAGTAAGAGGTTGGTGCCCCGGCGCAAGGCGATGTTGTGTAAATGCAGCATGGTGGTTGAATCGATTCCTATGAAAAAAACGCAAGTGTAGTTAGGCTGTGCCTATTATGCACTTTTTCCTTGAGGTTGCCCGATGAAAAGCTTTTGGGGATTTGCCTTAACGCACTGGCAAAGGCCCTCGGTGGAGGCCTTGGCTTTGGAGATTCAAGAGCACCATGGGCCTGTGGTGTATTTTTTACTTGGCGCTTGGTTGGTTCAACGGGGGCAGGCCTTTGATGAGGTTCTGTTAACCGCTATTAATCAACAAGTGGAACCTGTGGAGGCGCAATTAAACGCACTGCGTCAGCAGCGTAAGGGAGTGGAAGGCCCAACTAAACAGGCTATCCTCGCACAGGAGTTGGCCTTGGAGAAAGCCCTCTATGCACGGCTTCAGGCGTTAGTTCCACCCACGCAGGGGCAAGGTAATAGGCCTTGGTATCTTTGGTGGGCTAAGTGGTTTCCTCGCTGTGAGGAGGCAGAGTTTGAACATTGGCGCACCACCTTAGGCTTGGTGCTCAAATAATTGCGCACGAATTTGGCCCATGATTTTTTCTTTTTTTAGTTGCCACTGGGCAGGCACTTGAGGTGGCTGCTCCTTGCTGTGGCTTTCCACATAAATAAGTGCCTTGGGTGCTAGCCATTGGCGCTCCACTAAGGTTTGGCAAACCTGTGCTTGCACCTTCAAGTGGTAAGGTGGATCCACAAAAACCAAATGAAATGGGGTGGGATGGCTTTCTTTTAACCAGGTTAAGGCATCGTGGCAAACCACATTGTGTTGTTCCCCCAAAATAGGGGTGAGCTGCTGTGTGAGCTGTTGGCAACGATGAGGGGTTATATCAATAAAGCTGGCATGGGCCGCCCCGCGGGAAATTGCCTCTGCTCCTAACACCCCTGTGCCGGCAAAAGCATCCAAAACCTTTGCACCGTTAAGTTCGAATTGCAGCCAGTTAAATAGGGTCTCGCGCAACCTATCACTGCTAGGGCGAACCTCGCCCTTTGGATCCGTAAAAGAAATACGGCGGCCACGGTGACGGCCGCCAATAATGCGAACACTACTCATCTTGCTCATGGAGGATCTCTTCTTTGGGAGCTTCTGGGCCAATGCTTGCCATCACTAATGCCTCGGGGTTGAGGTGTTTGGCAAAGGCCTCTTGAATGGCTTGGGCATCCACTTGCTGCAGGGCTTCATAGAGCTCAGATAAATAATCTAGGGGCAAATCATAAAAGCCAATAACGCTAAGTTGGCCCACCAAGGCGCTATTTGAAGCGGTGCCTAAGGCAAAGCTGCCGGTAAGATCATTGATGGCAAGGGCCACTTGTTTATCGGTGGGCCCCTTTTCCACAAACTCTCTGAGCAAAGAGAGTGTAAGGGTGAGGGCTTCATCCTTATTGTGGTTGGCAGTTTGCAACTGAATGGTGAAGGGAGCTGCTGCTGCCATGGGGCTAATGGTGGAATAAATGCCATACACTAGGCCGCGTTTTTGGCGTACCTCGTCCATCAAAATGGCGCTAAAACCGCCGCCACCAAGAATGTGGTTGCCCACAAACAAGGGTACGTAATCAGGATGCTCGCGACCCACCACCTGATTGCCCAACGTAATGTGAGTTTGTGAAGAATTAAACGGAATATGCACAGCCTCGGCGGTTTGAATTTGCGCTGGTGGCAGTTCTGGCGCTGCTTCGCCTTGTGGTAAAGAGGCGGTGAGCTGCTCGCTAATGGCCTCTGCCTGTTGGCGATCTAAATCTCCCACCATGGCAAGGGTGGCATTGGCGGCTGTGTAATAGGTGTGATAAAAGCGTTTTAATGCTTGCACATCAATTTGGTTGAGGCTTTCTTCTGTGCCAATGGCAGGGTGTCCATAGGGGTGCTCTTTAAACAAAGCAGCTTGGAAAGCACGGCTAAGCTGGGGGCCGGGCGTTTGCTGCTGCATTTTTAACTGCTGCAGGGTGCGGGTGCGTAACCGGTTGAGGTTTTCCTCGGGGAAGCTGGGTTCGCTTAGCACCTGTGTGAATAAATCCACTGCTTTATTCAAAATGGGCTCATCGGTGAGGGTGGTGAGGGCGGCCACAGCCATATCCCGATGGCTATCTAAGCTTAATTCGGCGCCAATGTTTTCGAAGGCTTCGGCCAAGGCGGTTACATCAAGCGCTTGAGTGCCTTGATCTAGCATGGCGTTGGTGAGTCGTGCTAACCCTGGCAACTGGCCATCACGTGCGCTACCGGCATTAAAGGTGAGGCGAAAATCCACCATGGGCAGCTGCTCTGTGGGCAGAAAAAGCACCTTGGTGCCAGCTTCTGTGCGCCAGGTTTGAATCTCCATGGCGGGGGCTTCGCTGTGGTCCTCAATGGCCTCAAGGGAGGTGGGAAATACCACAGTGGCTTCTTCAAGCTCAGGGGTGGGCTTTACTTCAGAGTTGGTATACATGGCGATACCAATAAGCGCACTCACCATAAGGGCAATGGCTAATAATAAGGATAAACGGGAGGTTGACATTATTCTTCCTCCTGAACTTGTGGTTGTACATGGGCGATGGCGGAACGCTCAGGAATGAGCCACTGTTTTGCCACGCGGCTAACATCTTCTGGGGTGATATTAGCGAGCTTATCGGCAAACTTTTCTGCTTCTTGCCAGTGAATGTTGGCCATGGCGTAATAACCAAGCTCCATGGCTTGGCCGCAGACGGAGTCTTGGCTGAATACCTTGTTAGCTAGCACTTGGGCTCTCACTCGTTCTAGTTCCTCTTGGCTAGGGGGTGTTTTTGCAAGGGTGTTGATTTCTTCAAGGAGCTTGGCCTCTAACGTTTGCAAGGATACTCCAGGGTTGGCTGTGGCACTAATGGTGAATAAGCCATCTTCTCGGGCAATGCCTTGGTAACTGGCGCCAGCTCCTGCGGCAAGTTGTTGCTCACGCACAATGTGGCGC
Organism: uncultured Alcanivoracaceae bacterium; assembly: GCA_937943665.1. Classification (GTDB taxonomy): domain Bacteria; phylum Pseudomonadota; class Gammaproteobacteria; order Pseudomonadales; family Alcanivoracaceae; genus CALEAR01. The sequence continues at coordinate 5,127 of CALEAR010000260.1, read as the reverse complement.
TCAATGCGGGCGCTGTAACCACCATCGAGCACACCGGCTAGCATGAGCAGGGCGTAGAAATCCTTCTCGTTTTCTGCGGTGGCCAGGGAAGGCACGTTCCAACCCATGAGTAGAGTGGGCACCTGTACGCCGAGCTTTAGCTGCAAACGGCGCTCACCCGCCGGTGGTGCAAGCTGTGGCTTGGGCCTGTGGGGTAAGGGTTTGGCCTCTAAAGCACCGAAGTATTGCTGTACTAGCTTGGCGGTGTGCTCTGCTTCCACATCGCCCGCCACCACTACCACCGCGTTATTGGGGGCATACCATTGCTCGTACCAGGCTTGGGCTTGGCTAGGGGCAAAGCCTTCAATATCGCGTTGCCAGCCAATCACTGGATGGGCGTACCCAGTGCCTGGACGCAAAATGGCGGAAAACTTTTCCCAAGCCAAGGCATTGGGGTTGTCGTCGGTGCGTTGGCGGCGCTCTTCATGCACCACTTTGGCTTCGCGATAAAATTCATCTTCGTGAATCACTAAATTTGCCATGCGCTCTGCTTCAAGTTCTAAGGCTAAGGGTAAGCGGCTCGCTTCATATTCTTGGTAGTAACCTGTGTATTCATACGAGGTGAAGGCATTAGTGCGGCCGCCGTAGCGTGCGACGAGCTCCGTATATTCGCCGGGTGTTAAGTGTTTGGTGTGTTTAAACAGCATATGCTCTAACATATGGCTAATGCCTGTCATGCCATTGGGCTCATCGATGCTGCCCACGCGGTACCACACCATAACGGTAACCACAGGAGCGCGGTGGTCTTCTTTAACGATGAGCTCAAGACCATTAGGCAGAGTATAGCTATGGGTGTTGGGTTGTGATGTTGAGCTAGCCCAAGCAAATGAGGGTTGTAGGCATAAAAATAACAGTAACAGCAAACAACGTTTTAACACCTTGCCTCCTTAATTCACAAAACGAGCGCACCATGAACAGCCGAAGAAACGGGATTGTGTTACATTCTCTTTTTACGTTACCACAGTGCCAGTGCGAACCATGGGTGGTAGGATACACCGGTGTCTTGCGAAGGTGCAGCCTCTTTTATTGATGACTAGTTGAATGACCTCTTATGACAGACGAAGTTTCTAACACAGATCAAGAAAACACAAAAAAAGAAGGTGGCTTTTGGCGCCGCATGCGTGAAGGTTTGAGCAAAACCCGTGAAGGTTTTGGTAAGGGCCTTGCGGATTTGCTTGTGGGTGCCAAAGAAATAGATGATGAGATCTTTGAAGAGATCGAAACCCAGCTGCTAGTGGCAGATGTGGGGGTGGAAGCCACGGATGTAATCATTCAAGCCTTAACGGATCGCGTAAGCCGTAAGGAATTGATTGATTCAGATGCTTTGTTCGCAGCGCTAAAGGAAGAATTACGAGCGTTGCTAGAGCCTGTGGATCAACCTTTTGAATTGCCTAACGATGTTTCCCCTTATGTGATATTAGTGGTGGGGGTGAATGGAGTAGGAAAGACCACCACCATTGGTAAACTCGCCATGCGTTTACGCCGTAGTGGTAAATCTGTGTTGCTGGCGGCGGGAGATACTTTCCGTGCTGCGGCAGTGGAGCAGCTACAGGTTTGGGGTAAGCGTAACGGTATTAATGTGATTGCGCAGCCTAGTGGGTCGGATTCTGCCTCGGTGATTTATGATGGCGTGCAAGCGGCCAAGGCGCGTAATGTGGATGTGCTCATTGCTGATACCGCTGGGCGCTTACACACTCGCGCCAATCTGATGGAAGAGCTAAGCAAAGTGACTCGAGTAATGAAAAAGCAGATTCCAGAGGCCCCCCATGAGGTTCTCTTGGTGCTCGATGCAGGCACTGGCCAAAACGCCATTAACCAAGCCTTGGAGTTCCGTGAGGCGGTGGGTGTAACGGGCTTGGTGCTCACCAAACTTGATGGCACGGCTAAGGGCGGCATTTTATTCGCCTTGGCGCAACGCATTGGGCTGCCCATTCGCTTTATTGGTGTGGGTGAACAACTAGAGGACTTGCGCCCCTTTGATGCGGATAACTTTGTGAACGCCCTCTTTGATGAAGTGGTGGCGAATATTGAGTAAAGCCTATGATTGAGTTTTTGCAGGTGAGTAAGCGCTACCCTTTGGCGGGTGGCTACCGAGATGCGTTGAGCCGCGTGAGCATGCGGTTGCACGCCGGGGAGCTAACTTTCCTTACGGGGCATTCTGGCGCAGGTAAAAGTACCTTGCTAAAACTCATTATGATGATTGAGCGGCCCACCGCAGGGGATATCCGTGTGCGTGGGCAAAGTTTAAATCGTATTCCCACCTCCGGCATTGCTCACTGGCGTCGTAATATTGGCATGGTGCACCAGAATCACCAGTTATTGTTTGATCGCACCGTGCACGATAACGTGGCTTTACCGTTAATTATTGCCGGCTATTCAGCCCGTGAAGCGAGTCGGCGTGTGAGTGCGGCACTGGATAAAGTGGGCTTGCTCGGTAAGCAGCATCTTAACCCCATGATGCTTTCCGGCGGGGAGCAACAACGGGTGGGCATTGCCCGTGCCGTGGTGAATAAACCCCCGCTATTATTAGCCGATGAACCCACAGGTAACTTAGATCCCGTGTTATCGGCGGAAATCATGGACTTGTTCGAAGATTTCGCCCGTGTGGGGGTAACGGTGCTTATTGCCACCCACGATTTGGTGTTAATTCAAGAATATCATCATCGTTGTTTGCAGTTGGAGCAGGGACGTTTGGTGGCCTCATAGTTGCGGAGCGGCTTATGGCAGCATCTAAGAAGAAAAAGTCGCCCACCCCGCGCAAAGGGGCGCGGCGCATACAGCGCAATTGGCAAGATCAATTGCGCGCCTGGAAAGCGCATCATAAGGCATCCGCCAAGGATGCTTGGCAGCGTCTCATTGGCGCTCCTGTGGCCACGGCCATGACAGTGTTGGTGATCGCTATTGCTCTGGCACTGCCTGCGGGGTTGAGTGTGTTGCTCACCAATGCTCAAGTGGCTACGCAAGATTGGGATGGTAACGCTCATTTATCGGTGTTTTTAAGTGCTGATACTAGCCCCAATGCTCAGCAGGAATTAGCCGCTGCCTGGCGAGAACGAGAGGATATTCAACGCATTGAAGTGGTAACTCGTGAAGAGGCCTTAGAGGAATTTAAGGCGCTTTCTGGCTTTGGCGATGCCTTAGATGCTCTGCCTGAGAATCCGTTGCCACCGTTATTGATGGTATACCCCACCACCACGGATGCGGGAGTATTGGAAACCCTACAAAAAGAGTTAGCTTCCCACCATGCTGTGGATGTGGTGCAACTCGATGTGTTATGGGTGAAGCGCTTACATGCCATGATAGAAACCGTGGCACGGATAGTTAGCGTACTCACCATTGCCTTGGCCACTGCCGTGGTGCTAGTGGTGGTGAATACTATTCGCTTAGGTATTGAAAGCCGTCGTGAGGAAATTGTGGTGGTGAAGATTGTGGGTGGCACCGATGGTTTTGTTAGACGCCCCTTTCTTTATACGGGGTTTTGTTATGGTTTTCTCGGCGGTGTGCTTTCTGTATTACTGGTGCAAATAGCACTGCTATGGGTGGGCAAGCCTGTGGATGAACTTATCTTGCTCTATGAGAGTCAATTTGAGTTAGTGGGTATTGGTTGGAGCAATGTGCTGGTGATTCCACTATTTGCTGGTTTGTTAGGGTTAATGGGTGCTTGGCTAGCGGTTTCACGCCACATTCAAGATGTGGATCCATACCTACTCTAAATCTTGTCCATTTGAGGAACTTTTGCTACTTTTAGCACTCCATAGGTAGGAGTGCTAAATAGCGATTATTCATACTGAAAGGAGCGCACATGACTCAACAACTTAAAAAGTGGGAAGCAATGCCTATGCTTGCGCCGGGGGCCAACCTAGATGCCTATATTCAGGCGGTAAGTGCTGTTCCCGTACTCACTGTTGAGGAAGAACAAGAACTGGCGCGTAGTTGGTACGAGCATCAAGATGTGGATGCCGCACGCGGCTTGGTGTTAGCCCATTTGCGTTTTGTGGTACATATTGCGCGTAGTTATACCGGATACGGTTTGCCGCTGGCGGATCTTGTTCAGGAAGGGAATGTGGGCCTGATGAAGGCGGTGAAGCGCTTCAACCCCAATGTGGGCGTGCGTCTAGTGAGCTTTGCTGTGCACTGGATTAAAGCGGAAATTCATGAATATGTGATCCGTAACTGGCGTGTGGTTCGTGTGGCCACCACTAAGGCTCAGCGTAAATTGTTCTTTAATCTACGCGGTGCAAAAAAAGATATGGCGCGCTTAACCTTAGATGAATCCAAGCGTGTGGCTGAAGATTTAGGGGTGCGCGTGGAAGATGTGCAGGAAATGGAAAAGCGTTTGGGCGCTTATGATGCCTCCTTCGATGCCCCCGTGGATGAAGATGATGAGGGCGGTTATCACCCTGCGCAGTATTTAGAAAGCGCCACTATGGATCCTGCAGATATTGTGGCCAATGAGGATTGGGAAGCGCAGAAAAGCCGTCATTTAACCAAGGCGCTTTTTGAGTTAGATGACCGCAGTCGTGAAATTTTAGAAAGCCGCTGGTTATCGGATAACAAGAGCACCTTGCAGGAGCTAGCGGATAAGTATCAGGTATCAGCGGAGCGTATTCGTCAAATCGAAAGCGCTGCTATTAAGAAATTGCGTGCGGCCATGGTGTAAGGGCCTGTGAGCCAATTCAGCGCCGCCTTTTGGGCGGCGTTTTTGTATGGGGGTGATCATGAGAGCATTATGGTGCATTGGCGCAGTAATAATGGCATTAGCCATTGCGTTAGGAGCTTTTGGAGCCCACGGCCTAGCAGCCATGGTGAGTGAAAAGCAGCTAGCGGTATGGAAAACCGCCACTCAGTACCAAGCCTATGGTGGCTTGGGGCTTTTGCTGATGGGCACTGTGTGGGCTAAATTCCCCCAACATAAAGGCCTAAAAGTGCCCGCCATTCTATTGCTATTAGGGGTGGTATGTTTTAGTGGTAGCCTATACGCCCTAGTGCTAACGCAACAATCATGGCTGGGCCCCATCACCCCCTTAGGCGGTGTGCTTATGATATTGTCCTGGCTTTGGTTTGCTGTATTGGCATGGAGGTTACGAT
>CALEAR010000259.1 GCA_937943665.1 uncultured Alcanivoracaceae bacterium | reverse complement strand
GGTTATGGCGCACTGCGGTAATCATCTCCATCCCTGTCATCAGCAAAGCACCATCGCCCACAATGCCCACCACGGGGGTATCGGGATTGGCCATTTTGGCGCCGATCACTGCCGGAACGCAGTAGCCCATGGCGTTAAAATCCGTGGGCGAAATATATTGGCGCTTACCTAAAATAGGCATTAATTCAGCCACGAGATAAGTGTGGTTGCCATCATCTGCCACCACTATGGTGTCATCGCTGATTTTGCGACGTAGCGCCTGGAAAAACTTCGCAGGGTTCACTCTATCGCCGCTGTCATGGGCTAGCCACTCATCGAGGTAAGCTTTTTTATCCGCAGCAATTTGCTCTTTCATGGCATTATCGCTGCCTTGAGGATTAAGCTTTTTCACCGCCGCCAAGAGGGCAGGGATCACCTCGCGCGCATCCCCTTCAATAGCCACTTTGGCAGGGTAGTTGGCGTTGAATACCTTGGGGTTAATATCAATATGAATTAAGTTTTCAGGCACTTCCATGCTGAAGCTGCCGGTGGGAATTTCTGCAAAACGAGCACCCACGGCCAGTACTGTATCGCACTTGGCGAAGGCCTTTTCGGCTGCAGGCACGGAATAACCACCAAAGCCCATGCCCGTGTGCAAGGGGTGATTCCCAGGGAAGGCGCTTAGGCCCTGTAATGTGGTGGCCACAGGGGCATTTAATAGCTCTGCGAGCTCTATCATCTCGGCTTCGCAATCCACCGCCCCCCAACCTAAGAAGAAGCCCGCTTGATTGGCCTCCACTAGCAACTGTGCGGCTTGCTCCACTAAGGTTTGATCAAACTTGGGGCGTGGCTCAAGGCCTGGGAATTCAGGCATGCTTTCCACTTCGCCCAAGAAGTTACCAATGTTATAGGGTAATTCCACAAATACGGGGCCGGGCTCGCCACGCATGGCAAGTTGATAAGCCGCATAAATAGTGGGGATCACATCTTCGTGGCTGCGAATATGGAAGCTACCTTTCGTAATGGGGGAAAGTAGGGTGTGCTGATCCATATCGTGCAGTTGGAATTGGTGTCCGCTTTCGGTGTGAATGCCTCCGGAGATAATCAACATGGGCACTCCCGCTAAATAGGCTTCACCAATGCCGCTTGAAGCATGGGTGGCACCCGCAGCAGGCACAATCACCATGGTGCCAATGCTATCGCTTGTGCGGCTTACTGCATCGGCCATAAAAGCACCACCCACCTCATGGGTTACCAACACAGGGGTAATGGTTTCAGATTGGTTGAGTTCATCGTACAGCTCAGTGTTGTGTACGCCTGGGATACCAAAGGTGCGTTCCACACCAATTTGTTCTAGGGCAAAACGCGCTAATTGAGCACCTGTTTTTTTCATTCTATGTCTCCTGAATTCATAAGTGAGGATTAGCCTTCGCTAATACCAAGGGCAGCACGGCGCCCATTAAAAATACAATTAGGGATAAATGTTCCTTCGAGGGAGCGAATACCAGCAATACCTGCACCCCCAAAGCCAGCGGCCTCGCCGGCGGCATACAAACCTGGGATGGGGTTTTGCTGGGCATCAAGCACCCGTGAATGCAAATCTGTGAGCATGCCGCCCATGCTCTTACGGCTGATCAAGCGCAAACGCATGGCAATCAATGGCATGTGCTTGGCATCCACAATGGGCTGTGAATTGCAGGTGCGCACTCTATCGCCACGCCATTGGCGTAAAATTTGAATACGGCGCAACTGCTCATCGTTTTGTAGCTTTAACGGTAAACGAGCCTGATAATCGTAATGGGCAATATCGGCTTTCATGCCTTCCACATCAATGGGCACAGTGGGCTCTAGCTGCTGCATTTTGGCGGCTAGCTCTTCCACTGTATTGGCCACCACCACATCTTCGCATTCATCGATAAGCCATTGGGTTTGCTGGTGGTTGCCACGCAACACTTGCAGCAAAATCTTCAGCATTTTTTTATCGCGGAAGTGGGGGTTGGTGTCGCTACCTGAAATAGCGAGCTCTTTATCCGCAATGCGTTTGTTCATAATTTGCCACGTGTATTGATGCGGCAAATGGCCCGTTATTTTGCATAAATCATGGGTATCAAACCCTGTGACCATGGGGAAGGGCCCCACGCGGCGGCCATGGGCATCCACCCATAAAGCAGAACGTGTGGGAATCAAACTTAACCCATGCTGGGGGTAATCTGGGTTGGGGTGGGCAATACCGGCGGCATAATTCCACATGTAGTGCAGGTTTTTCACCTGGCCACCAAGCTGCTCCACCACCTCATGCAAGGCCCCATCGGCACTGGGGTGGGTACCGCTGAGTAAGCGTTCAGGGGCCGGGCCATAAATGGGGTCCCACACTTGGCGCACTTTTTCTAAATTGCCATTAATGCCACCGCAGCACAGCACAGTGTGCTCTGCCTGCACCTCAAAATCGCCAGCCTCGCCGGTACCAGTGGCACCCACCACACGGCCATTTTGGTAGGTAATTTCCGTTACCTTATGGGAAAACAATAAGGTGAGATTTTCCCGTTGCGGGTGCTTCATGAGGTGTTCGATGAGGGTGTTGGTTACGCCTTCGCCACAGCCCCATGCCACGTGATACCGAGGTACCGAGTTGCCATCACCGTAGTTGCCTCGTTCTGGCCACTGCACCACGGGAAAAAAACGAATGCCATAACCATGGAGCCAATCATAAATTTGGCTACGGTTGTGCTCCACATAGGCTTTGGCCCAGCGTTTGGCCCATTCATCCTCGGGCTTAAACTGCGCCGCCTGCTGCCAATCACGCCAAAACTGCTCGCTGGAATCCACCACCTTGTTGCGTGCTTGCTCGGGGGTGTTATTCAACAACATGCCACCAAAGGCTTCTTTGGCTTGCCCCCCAAAACGCTCGCGGGAGGTGCCATCCAACATTAAGACCTTATAGCCTTTATCCAGAAGCTCTAAACTGGTGCAAATTCCTGCAAGACCTGCACCCACAATTAATACATCGGTTTTATATTGTTGCATTGGCCACCTTATTTCTTGTTGTAATCATGGCTAGCCTATAACGAGAAAGTCTGTAAGACTTGGCATTTTACGAACACAAAGTTGGCATATTGTGAATACCCCCATGCATTATAGTGCTCGCAGCGCAGTATTTATTGGTTTTGAAACCCTTTGCCGTAAACATAACACCAATGCCCATGCTTTGCTGCAAGAGTGTGGCTTGGATCCCATTTTGCTGCGGCGGCAAGATTTGCTGGTGGATTATGCTCGCGTAGGGGAGGTGCTTAACCTCGCTGCCAAGCGCACCGGCAACGAGCAATTCGGCTTGGCCCTCAGCCAACAACGGGATTATCTGGTTTTTGGCCCCTTTGGGTTATTGTTATCCCAATCGGAAAACCTAAGAGATTTAGTGCGCATTACCAACCAATATGCGCACTTACATGCCCCAGGCATTCGTCTCGCCCTAAGAGAACAAGCCAATGAGGTGATCATTAGCTACCACTTACACCTGCCAGAGCTAACGGATCACCGCCAATTGATAGAGCTTGGCGTTGGGGTAATGTACCGCGCCGCAGGGCTGTTTTTTCGTGATGTGTGGCCACCTCATTGCGTTACCTTCGCCCATGAGGCCCCTAAAAATGTGGCACTGTACCAACGGGTGTTCCAAGTGCCTGTGCTGTTCTCGCAGGCGCAACATGCTATTTTTTGTAGCAAAGAGGTGTTGCATCAAACTCCTAGTGAGCAGCGTGAGTTAATTAAATCCCATTTATTGCAGCAGTTCTCCACCCAAGATACACGGGTGCCGCAAGATTACCCAGGCCGAGTGAAGCAGGTGGCGGAATCCTTACTGGCCACGGGGGAAGTGAGCTTGGAAAAAATCGCTAAGGTGATGGCAATGCATCCACGGTTATTGCAACAAAAACTCCAAGCGGAAAACACCAGTTTTCGGGCCTTACTCACAGAGGTGCGGTTTGAAAAAGCGCAACAACAGTTGCTGCACACACAGGTGCGCATTGCGGATTTAGCCTTAAGCTTGGGGTACGCCGATGAAACCTCGTTTTCCCGTGCCTTTAAACGTTGGAGTGGCCTCTCGCCACGGGTATGGCGACAACAAAAAAGGGCCAAGCAGTAAAGCTTGGCCCTAATACAAACCCGTGCTAAGGGTTATTCCTCTTCTTTCTTCGTGGGGCGCTCTGCCACCATGGATTCATCACCCGAGGCGGTGAGATCAGGGCGTGCGGGCCCTTTCGGCTGAATCTTACCGGGGGTTAAGGTGCGTAGCACATCCTCTGCGCTCACAATATCCACCTCGTCCTCCACGGCATCGGTATACCACTCGGTGAGCTTCGGATCTTTACTATCTAACCAAGCACCGGCACCTTCCTCAGCGGGCACTTCACTCACACCAAACACGAAGTCATCGCCGTGTTCGGCAATCCCTAAACGCACCCCTTGAGCAATGGCCGCGCTCGCATACTGACGGCGCAAGAGGTATGGATCCATGCGTAACTCCTTCGCCCAAGACACCATCATGCCGATGATAATAAAGGCAAAAGGCAGCGCTGATACCACCATAATGGATTGCAAGCCGTTCAGGGCGTTTTCA
>CALEAR010000258.1 GCA_937943665.1 uncultured Alcanivoracaceae bacterium | reverse complement strand
AACTGACGATATTCACCCCTATACTCACCCAACGCTCTTCTTTATTACCCTCAAGTTTATCTCCCACACCTAGCGTAAATTGAAGTTGCTCAGGCACCACCCAATAACCTGTGGACACTTGATAAAAAGGCCGCTCTGTGGAATCACCAAACACTTCACCATACAGGCTAACCCTTTCAGTGAGCGCATATTCAGCGCCCGTGCCCCAGGTGAACACATAATGCTTCTCTTCTTGCGCATAAACAGTGCCAATATTGTTATGCCAAGCCAAACGTTCTTGTGCAAAAAACGTCGTAATGGGTAAATTTAACGCCCACTCATTTTCATCATCACCTTCAAAGCGCTGTCGCTCAAAGGCAAAGGATAAAGCCACACCCGTGCTCCCACCTAGCGCTTCCGCTAGCAGGGTCTTTGCCTCTATGGCGAGCGCCTTAGTATTAGCTCCTTGATCTGGGTGCTCTAGCGCGCCGCCAACGGCAAGCTCAAGATTGCCCGTTAGATTACACGCTGGCATCGCCCAATATCCATCACTGGATTTACGATGCTCGCTCCACGCCTCCAGTTGGCAAGAACGATAATCAACGATACCCGCGTCATCCACTTCCATGGGCCGCCCAGCATGGGCTGCTTGATGCACTAATAGCACACCTGCAACCAACGCATAGCCAATAACCATAAAACGTTGCTGCAAAAAACATGTCATAAACTGCATGGGATTTCCTCTTAACAATAAAGGGAGGCAAGCCAGTCATAGGCTTGCTCCTAATCGCCACTCAAGGCCATTAATACCTGACTACGCGAGATCGTCATGCTCTGAGAGCAAACTCCAACGCACCGAACTCACACTTCTTTCCAAGCTCACACGGCTCACAATATGTTCGAGTTGTGCTTGATTCCCTTGAGCGGATACCACTTCAGCCGTCACCTTTAACAGCGAGCTATCGGGCGACATATCTTTGCTCTGCAATGAGTGCAAACTAAACGCCGTTTGCCCTAGGCTATGCAGTAACAAGGTGCGCACATGCACTTCATCGTGGTCTTCACAAACAATGGTAATGCCATAGCGTTGCTCCACTTCTGTGCTCGCCACATTCATACGGTTCATGCGCTGAGCCGCTTCACGTAGCAGCACATTAGCGCACAACACCACCACAGCACCTAACGTTGCCTCCCACACCAAACCGATACCGCACAACACCCCAATGGCCGCAGCACACCATAAGGTGGCCGCTGTGTTAAACCCTCGTACGTTTAAGCCTTCGCGCATAATCACGCCGGCGCCTAAAAAACCAATGCCCGATACGACCTG
>CALEAR010000257.1 GCA_937943665.1 uncultured Alcanivoracaceae bacterium | reverse complement strand
ATCGAGGATCATTGGCGAGCTTTAATAAACTCACCACCGACCAGTGTTCTCCCTCTTTTTCAAAACCGCCCACCACATAAGGCGCCATGGCTTCATCCTCGCTTTTATGGCGAGCATCAAAGGCATCCTGAGAGAAATGGTGCAAACCTAAAATGCCATCCACCACCAAGCCACTGTACAAATCGCCGTCATCAATCACAATCAAGCGCTGTGCACTGGTGTGAATTTTACTTGCCGGCTTGTTAAGAAAACCAGCGAAATCCACCACACCCATTAGGCGGCCACGCACGTTGGAAATCCCCTTAAACCAAGGTTTCACCCCCGGCACACGTGTGTAAGTGGGTGGCGTTAAAATCTCACCCACCTCAGAAATAGATGCCACGTAACGATGACCATCCAATAAGAAACCAATACCACTCCAGTGATCAGCAAAATCCTCTGCGGCGGGCAAAGGCAGGCCAAACTGCTCGTGTCGTAGCAGATAATCTGCTAAAACAGCAAAACCTTGGCTTTCAGCACTCATAACATTTTCCCCACAGTGGCCGGCATCTTGATTAGCCTTGAACCCAACGCGACACCGTTTCAATTAAGGTGGTTTCGCTCACTGGCTTGGTTAAATAATCCTTCGCTCCTTGCCGCTTCCCCCAAACACGATCGGTTTCTTGATCTTTGGTGGTTACAATAACGATAGGAATATGCTTCGTTTCTTCACTACGCGTTAACTGACGAGTGGCCTGAAAACCGTTAAGCCCAGGCATTACCACGTCCATTAATACAAGATCTGGCTGCTCTGCGTGGGCGAGTGCAACGCCATCGGCGCCGTTGCTTGCCTCCAACACTTCATAACCGTGCTTTTCTAGCACCTCACGAAACTTGTACGTTTCCGTGGGAGAATCGTCCACGATTAAAATTCGAGCCATATGTCATTAAACCTCTAACAGCAAAAATCCACAGCGCATCAGGCAGAGTGATATTTCTTAATAGCGTTGAGTAATTCATCTTTTGAAAAAGGCTTAGTGAGATATTCATCAGAGCCCACAATCCGCCCTTTCGCTTTATCAAACAGCCCGTCTTTACTCGATAACATGATCACTGGCGTGTTTTTAAAGGTGCTATTATTTTTTATCAAGGCACAGGTTTGATACCCATCGAGGCGCGGCATCATGATATCCACAAAAATGATATCGGGCTTTTCATCAGCAATTTTTGCCAATGCATCAAACCCATCCGTGGCGGTGACCACTTCACAGCCTGCTTTTTGTAATAGTGTTTCTGCTGTTCGACGAATGGTTTTAGAATCGTCGATCACCATTACTTTGAATCCTTGAAAATTCTCGCTCATGTGAAACGCCCTTAATAAATGAGAGCCAATTTGACCACTATTATTTTTAGCTCAAACGCAACTATTAACTGGCCTTTGCGCGCATTAGGTACTCATAACGAGCTTTTTCTAACACAATTTAAGCGCTCAATCTATCAAACACTGCTCGCATTGGGAAACACATAACACTTAGGTGTGAATCGTTACACGTAAGTTAGCCCCTTCATAAAAAGGACATTCAGTGCCTCCCTATGGCTAGCAATGGGTAGCCTTGTTAATATCACCGCATCAATGATGAGGAGTTGTACTATGTCTATCACTCTTGGTGTGATTATGGATCCTATTGCTCATATCACGCCTTACAAAGACAGCACCCTAGCCATGATGCTCGAAGCACAGCGCCGTGGCTGGGAAATTTATTACATGACCCCAAACCAACTTTACCTAGAACAAGGCAAAGTTCGTACTCGCGCACAAAAGGTACGAGTTAAGGATGATAACCAAAACTGGTACAAATTGGCAGAAGAAGAAGACATTTCTGTTACACACTTCAATATTATGCTAGTGCGCCAGGACCCTCCGGTGGATAGCCATTACTTGTATTGCACCTATTTGTTGGATCTGGCACAGCAGGAAGGGGTATTGGTGAGCAACAACCCCAGCAGCATTCGTGATTGCAACGAAAAACTGTTTGCCACTCACTTCCCCCAATGCACCACTCCCACCCTGGTGAGCAGCGCCTATGACCAACTAAGGGCCTTTGTTCAAGAGCACGAAGACACCATTATGAAGCCCCTTGATGGTATGGGTGGCAGCAATATTTTCCGCGTTCGCAAAGGGGATCCAAACCTAGCGGTGATTGCCGAGGTGCTCACCAACCACGGCGCCACCCCGATTATGATCCAGCGCTATATTCCTGAAATCGTGGAGGGTGATAAGCGCATCTTGATGATCAATGGAGAACCCGTGAATTACGCCTTAGCACGTATCCCCCAGCAGGGTGAAACCCGAGGCAACATTGCCGCCGGTGGCCGTGGCGAAGGGCGCGAGCTCACCGAAAGGGATCGTTGGATTTGTGCGCAAGTAGGCCCCGTGCTGAAGGAAAAAGGGTTACACTTTGTGGGCTTGGATGTGATTGGGGATTATCTCACCGAAATTAACGTCACTAGCCCCACCTGCATCCGCGAACTCGATGCCATTTATGGTATAAACATCGCCGCGGATCTATTGGATTTTTTAGAAAACCAACTGGATTCCTAAATACCCTTAGCGCGCAGCCTGGCTGCGCGCGTAGTTAAGAGCGTAGCCCTTTGAGGTACCTGTAAGGTTATGGCAACAGCACAAGCAACTATTTCCTCCACCGATCGGCTCCTGTTCACCCTGTTTGTGGCTGTGGCAGTGCATGCGGTGGCCATTTTTGGCATCACCTTTGCCAAGCCTTCCCCCACAGCGCCACCCAAAACCATTGAGGCAACACTGGCGTACCATAAAAGTGAAGAAACCCCTGAAGAGGCGGATTTCATTGCCCAAGTGAACCAGGAGGGAGCTGGGGATAGCAACGAAAAAAAGGAGCTCACCACCACAGAACAGCCTGATTTTGCCGAGGATCATATTGCAGATGTGCAATTAAACACGCCAGGGCTTGAAGCTCCTAATCAGTATCAACCTCAACATGTGGTGATCCACACCCAAGCAGCCAGCGAACGCCAAGAGGTTAAGGCCACCGATAAAAAGCAAGAAACCCCCGAGGCCCCCAAAAGCACACAGGATAATATTTCTTCCCTGAGCCAAGATATTGCTAGCCTCCAAGCACGCTTAGATAGCAAGCGCGAGGCCTACGCTAAACGCCCGCGCGTGCACCGCTTAACCTCCGTTTCCACCAAGGCGCACTATGAGGCCGCCTACATTGATGCCTTCCGCCGTGCAGTGGAAGAAAGCGGCACCCGCAATTTCCCCCAACGGGCGTTGCGAGAACAGGCCTTCGGTAATGTGAGGCTAATGGTGGCCATCCAAGCTTCCGGTAAGGTGAAGGAAATTAAAGTACTAAGCTCCTCTGGCTATCCCTTCTTAGATGAAGCTGCCATTCAGAGTGTACGTCTTGCGGCGCCATTTGCGCCCTTCACTGGCGAATTAAAAGAAAAGGCCGATGTGCTTGAAATCATTCGCACTTGGCGCTTCGATAGTGAAAGAACACTCTCAAGCCATTAGCGACAAAAGGAAAAGTTATGGCCTTTCAGAGTTTGAAACAACAACTGCTCCTTGCTATGCCCACCTTAAAGGACCCTTGGTTTGAAGAAGCCGCTGTTCTCATTCTTGAGCACACGGAAGAGGGCGCCATGGGCTTTTGCATTAATAAGCCCGCCCCCATACAAGCCCGTGATGTGCTTTCACAACTTGAAATTAGCTGCCAAGGTTTACAATCCGAAAACCATCCAGTGATCTTCGGTGGCCCCGTGGAGCCCGAAGCCGGCTTTATTTTGCACCCGCCCACAGAGCAGGTATGGGAAAACAGCCACCCGTTATCCTCAGGGCTTTGGATTACCCACTCCAAGGATATTTTGGCTGCCATTGGCACTGGCCGTGGCCCGCAGCATTCCCTTATTGTATTAGGTTATTCCGGCTGGGGGGCTGGCCAACTGGAGGCCGAAATCACCCAAAACACTTGGCTAAATGTGCCCTGCCCCGAGGAGCTGCTATTTGATATCCCCCTCGAGCAACGCTGGCACCATGCGGCAGAAAGCGCCGGCATTAACCTTGCCCTGCTCTCCACGGAAGTGGGCCATGCCTAACTCCCTTAGCCTCCTCGCTTTTGATTTTGGCACCCACTACATTGGCGTGGCCGCGGGCCAATCCATCACCCAAACCGCCTCCCCTTTGCCAGCTCTAAAGGCAAGGGATGGCCAACCCCAATGGGAGGCCGTGGCTGCCCTACTGCAAGAATGGCAACCACAGTTGCTATTGGTGGGTTTGCCCCTGAATATGGATGG
>CALEAR010000256.1 GCA_937943665.1 uncultured Alcanivoracaceae bacterium | reverse complement strand
GCTGGGCTTGCCAGTGCCATAAATGAGCAGCCGCCATGGCCTGGTAAGGCGAAAAGGTGGCTAGCCAGGCTCGTGTGGCCGCTATGGTGGGGAGGGTCGAGGGCGGCCACTGGCCACTTTGCAGAGCGCCAAGGCCGCGTCTCACCGCCAAATCTCCCGCTAGATCTCCTGCTAAATGATTATACCCTCGTAACAGGGTGTATTGTGCCGTCCAAGGTCCAATACCTGGGATTTCCTGTAAACCTTTGTTGATCTTATCGGGACAGTGTGGGGTGGTGGGGTCTGGTAAGAAGGTAGGGTTGTCTAACTGGGCGTGGCTTGCAGCCAGTAACGCTCTGGCCTTACTGGCAGAGAACCCAATATCCCGCAAGGTGTTTTCACCGAGTGCCACAATGTGTTCGGGCGTGGGATGTGTCCACCACCCAAGGTGTTTAATGTGAGTGGTTTGAATTAATCGACGGCGAATAGTTACCGCTGCCTTCACACTGATGAGTTGGCCAATAATGGCCCAAGTGAGGGCTTCAAAGGGTTGTAGCTGAGGGGTGAAGAGCCAAGGCGTTTGCTGAATTAAGGGGCCTAGCTCAGGGTGTTCACCATGGCGCTCGTTAAAGGGGGTGCGCAGTTGGCGAAAGCCGGCCAAGTGCTCTATTAGGGCCTTGAAGGCGTTGCTTGGGAGTAAGGTTTCCCCCTCCTGTTCTGCCTGCAGCTGCTGCCTTTGTTGCTGGAGGCGAAGTTGTAAAGGTTTGCCTTGGTGAATAATGTTTTTATAAATGACCCCTTCCACTACGCCTTCGCCCGTGGGGATGGGATCACGGGCGTAAAAGCGCAATAGATGTTCAACCCTATAGGCCTTAGGCAGTGGCAGGGTAATGCTTTCCCTTACCACTTTATTTGCCTTCTTCGGGTAATGCATAGGGAAGGGGCTCAAGGGTGGCGGTGATGGGCCTGTCTTCCACATGGTCTGGCAGTGGCTGATCTCGGCGAATAACGGCTAAGGCATGCTGCTTGCCCTTATAAGTAATGTGCGTTACCACATGGCCAAGGGCGCGGCCTTGTTCGTTACGCAGAGCATCGCCAGGGGAGGGAATCACAGCATCCTCCCAGCATAAGTGCATCAGGCGTTGCTTTAGTTGGCCTTTAAACTTCATGCGAGCCACCACTTCTTGGCCTGTGTAGCATCCTTTATTGAAGCTTACCGCCTGAAACAAATCATAGTTGAGCGCTTGGGGGAGGAAGCGTTGCTCGGCACCGGGGTACACTTGTGCTAAACCGGCCATTACATCCCAGTAGTGTGCTTGCATTACTCCGCCTATTGCCCCCACGGTTTGTAAGGCCTTCCATTGATCCTCTAAGGCAGCCTGTGGGGCAATGAAATAATGCTGCTCTAATGCGGTAAAGTGTTGCCATGTGTCATTATGGCTTAGCTCATCATGGGCTATGTTGAACACCTTAGCCACAGCGGCGCCATGGGTAGTAGGCACTTGTAATACGGCCAAGGTGTCCTCCACATGAAGGGTGGAGCGAGAGAACATTAAATACTTCTTCCAATGTTCTTGAACCTGCTCCACCATGGCGGCGGGTACAATTAATCGAAACCCTGTGCCTTCCTCAGCGTCTGGGGAGGGGAGTACCCAGAGGGAAAAGAGCACGCGCCCTTGTAGATTTAAGTGAGCGGCAAATAAGGCATTGCCCTGGGCCACAAAATGCATGTCGCAGGTGAGTTGACCATGTAAAAAGTTCAGGGCATCTTCGCCTGTGAGTGAGAGTACTTTGAGGTGTTGGCTGTAAGCCATCACATTATCAAAAGGTGTGCCAAAGTGCTGTAGACTACCCTCTTCAGTAAAGTGAGCGCCTTGCGCTAATAGAAATTCACCATGTGCAGATGCCATATGAAAAAAAGCTCCTTTGTTGAGTGCGTTACGCTAAAGTTCGCTTAACCCATAGTCTAGCAAAATTACTGTGTTTCATTGATAAGGTAACACCATGCAGGAAAAAGTTGAGAGTTTATCCCCCGAAGAACATCAAAAACGGTTGGCGTGGCAGTGTCGTCGTGGCCTAAAAGAAACCGATGTGCTGTTGAATAAATATTTGAATGAGGTGTTTCTTCATGATACCCCAGAGCACAGGGCCCTGTTCGAACGCTTATTGCAATGTGAAGATGCAGACATGTTCCTTTGGTTCACCCAACGGGAAGAGCCCGAAGAACCAGAGCTCGCTGCCTTCGTCCGCTATTTTCTCAAGCCTTTGGGGCCAGAGGCGGCCATTGAAGCCTAGTGTATACGCCCCTGTTGCCGCCTTGTTGGCGGCGGCAGTGTCCTTGGGGTATGTCGCTGCTAGCGGCTTACCCTGGGGGGTGAAATGGGTTGGCGGTTTTGGGGTGTTGGTTTATTGGTGGCGTTGGTGGCGTCGCCAGCACAAGTACCAATGGTGTCTCATGTACCCAGATCGTGTGGTGCTAGGTGGCCCACAGGGCACCCAAGCCATTCCTTCGTACCAAATGAGTG
>CALEAR010000255.1 GCA_937943665.1 uncultured Alcanivoracaceae bacterium | reverse complement strand
AGATTAATAAAGGCTTGCCGGATTTGGCCACACCCTCAAGCACAGGAAGCAACTCGCGGATGTTAGAGATTTTCTTATCCACTAAAAGAATGTGTGGCTCATCGAGTTCCACCGCCATCTTTTCTTGGTTGTTGATGAAGTAAGGGCTGAGGTAGCCGCGATCAAACTGCATACCTTCTACCACTTCGAGTTCGTTCTCGAGGCTGGTGCCCTCTTCCACAGTGATCACACCTTCGTTGCCCACGCGCTCCATGGCTTCCGCGATGATTTTACCCACGGAGCTATCGGAGTTAGCAGAAATAGAGGCAACCTGCTCGATGTTTTTGTTGCTTTCGCAAGGGGTAGAAAGCTTCTGGAGCTCATCCACCACAGCTTCAACGGCTTTATCGATACCGCGCTTAAGATCCATGGGGTTCATACCCGCTGCAACGGCCTTCAAGCCTTCGCTCACAATGGCTTGCGCAAGTACGGTGGCGGTGGTGGTACCATCACCGGCTTCATCGTTAGCCTTGGAAGCCACTTCTTTTACCATTTGCGCACCCATGTTTTCGAACTTATCTTCTAGCTCGATTTCACGGGCAACGGAAACACCGTCCTTTGTAATAAGGGGTGCACCGAAGGATTTATCTAATACTACGTTACGGCCGCGGGGCCCTAGGGTTACCTTCACTGCGTCCGCTAGGATGTTCACACCACGCAACATGCGCTGACGCGCTTCATCACGGAATAACACTTCTTTTGCCATGAGTTTATATCCTCAAATTCGTTAATTAGGGGAACGTAAGCGCGATTAAGCTTCAACCACAGCGAGAATTTCGCTTTCGTTCAAAATCAAGAGCTCTTCGTCATCCACTTTCACTGTATTGCCAGCGTACTGGCCGAAGATCACCTGATCACCCACCTTTACATCTAGGGGGCGTGCTTCACCTTTATCGTTAATCTTGCCATTGCCCACTGCGATCACTTCACCACGTGCGGGCTTTTCGGTGGCAGAACCAGGCAGCACAATGCCGCCAGCGCTTTTGGTTTCTTCTTCGGCGCGACGGATTACCACGCGATCATGCAAAGGACGAATTTTCATTGCCTCTGTTCTCCTGTTAAAGGTTTCAGCTACATGGAGGCAGCCAACACGCTGCCCCTTTCACTTATACACACCAAGCAGGTGGCCGCTTGGCACAAAATTTTAACGGCTTTGGCTAACAAACTAGCACTCAAAGCATGCGAGTGCTAATCATAATAAGCGCACTCCATCTGTCAAGCCTTTGGAGTGCCATCATTGCCTTAGCACGGAGGGTGATATGGGGTGGGTTATTGGCTTTTCAAGAGGCAAAAAGCATTTATGGAGAAATTTTTTAAGTGGCGGCAAGATTGCTCAAAAAACACCCACCACCCACAGGGTTAGTGCTGCGTGGTGGCCGGTTGTACCAACACATAGGGCGGCACCACCACGGCCCACACGGAGGCATCTTGGGCAAGCCACTGTTGCGCCTCTTCATCGAGCACGGCGCGCACCGCTTCCTGGGCCACGAGGGGCTCCATATAGGCGCTGTTATCTTCCACTATGGCTTTGGCCACGGCCACCAAATCCAACTCGGGGGCCACATAAAGGGTGCGCCCTTGGGCGAAATAGCGCTGCAATTCACTCCACGCAATGGTGGCGGTTTCGGCATTTAGGCGCAGGGTGAGTTCATCGTGTTCCATTGTCATGGTGGGTATCCCTGTGAAAAAACGGCCATGATACCGTGCTCACACAAAAACCGCATGGACTCCGAGTGCACACATGAAATATGTGTTTTAGCAGAGTATCATAGGGCCCCCTTTCACCTTGGTTATGGATTTTTTACCTATGACAACGCCTCGCAATATTTTGGTTACCAGCGCACTGCCCTATGCCAATGGCCCCATTCACCTTGGCCACATGTTGGAGCACATTCAAACCGATATTTGGGTGCGCTTCCAAAAAATGCGTGGGGAAAACTGCATTTATGTGTGTGCCGATGATGCCCACGGTGCGGCCATTATGTTGAAAGCAGAAGAGCTTGGCCGCACGCCCGAGGAGCACATCGCACTGGTGAAAGCTGATCACGTTAAAGATTTTGGTGATTTCTTAATCGGCTACGATAATTACTACACCACTCACAGTGAAGAAAACCGTGAGCTTTCTGAAATGATTTACCTGCGCAACCGAGATGCAGGCTTTATTAAAGAAAAAGAAATCACTCAGCTTTACGATGAAGAAAAGAAAATGTTTTTGGCAGATCGCTTTGTAAAAGGCGATTGCCCCCACTGTAAAGCCCCGGGCCAATATGGGGATAACTGTGAAGCCTGTGGCGCCACCTATAATGCCAATGAGTTGCTAAACCCCATTTCCACCGTGAGCGGCAAGCCCCCCGTGGAAAAAAAGAACACCCAATTGTTTTTTGATTTGCCCCAGTTCACAGAGTTTTTACGTGAGTGGACGAAAAGCGGCACCCTGCAACCCAGTGTGGCCAACAAGCTGAATGAATGGATCGAAGATGGCCTTCAGCCGTGGGATATTAGCCGCGAAGCGCCCTACTTTGGCTTTGAGATCCCCGATCAGCCTGGCAAGTACTTTTATGTGTGGCTCGATGCCCCCATTGGCTACATGGCAAGCTTTAAAAACTATTGCGATGCCCACGGGGTGGATTTTGATGCCTTCTGGAATAAGGATTCCACCGCCGAGCTGTACCACTTCATTGGCAAGGATATTATTAATTTCCACGGGCTCTTTTGGCCTGCCATGCTAAAGGGCGCCCAGCTACGCTTGCCCAACGGTGTGTTTGTACACGGGTTTGTGACGGTGAACGGCGAAAAAATGTCGAAATCCCGCGGGAACTTTATTCAGGCGCGCACCTATTTGGATCACTTAGATCCGGAATACCTGCGCTATTACTTTGCCGCCAAGCTCACCGCAGGTGTAGATGATTTGGATTTAAGCTTGGATGATTTCATGCAGCGGGTGAACTCGGATGTGGTGGGCAAGGTGGTGAATATTGCCAGCCGCACCGCCAACTTTGTGCACCGCAATGCCAATGGTTTGCTTGGTGCTGAGTTTGATAACCCCGCCTTGGTGAAAGAAGCCCAAGAGGCCGCTGCTGCCATTGCCGAGGCCTATGAAAAACGCGAGTTTGGCCGCGCCATGCGCTTGATCATGACCATTGCGGATAACGCCAACGCTTATATTAACGAGCAAGCCCCCTGGCAACTTGCTAAAGAAGAGGGCCAAGAGGCCAAGGTACAAGCGGTGTGCACCACGGCGCTAAACGTGTTCCGCCTCTTGGTGTTGTACCTAAAGCCGGTATTGCCGGTGTTGGCGGAAAAAGCAGAAGCCTTCTTGAATGTGGCGCCCCTCACTTGGGCAGATGCCGCACACACCCTCACCGAGCACAAGCTCAACCCCTTTAAGCCGTTAATGCAGCGCGTGGATAAGAAGAAAATCGATGCCATGATGGCCGCTGCCCAAGCGGATGCCGAAGCGGAAGCACCGGCGGAAGAAGCCGAAGAGGATTACATCAGCATTGATGAGTTCTTAAAGGTGGATTTACGGGTGGCGCGCATTGTTAAAGCCAACCATGTGGAAGGGGCTGATAAATTGCTACAGCTCACCCTGGATGTGGGCGAACTGGGCGAACGCAATGTGTTTGCTGGTATTAAAGCCCGCTACAGCCCTGAAGAATTGGAAGACCGCCTCACCATTATGGTGGCCAACCTCGCCCCTCGTAAGATGAAGTTTGGGGTATCTGAGGGCATGGTATTAGCCGCCGGTCCCGGCGGTGAGGACATTCACCTCTTAAGCCCCGATAGTGGTGCAACCCCTGGCATGGAAGTGAAGTAAATGACCAGAGCTCTGCGTGTGTTGGCGGGCCCCACGGCCTTCCAACACATTGTGAATCACGGATTACAGCAAGAACACATCAGCGCCATGGTGGGCGCCAGTGGCGGCCCCAAATGGCTTAGCTTTGCCAAGCTCGATGAATATTTATTCGGTGAGTTTTTTGCGAGCCGCCGTGAGCCCTTGCCCGTGGTGGGCAGCTCCGCGGGGGCGTGGCGTTTCGCCTGCCTCGCCCAGGAAGATCCAGCCCAAGCCTCACGGGATTTTGCCCATGCCTACCAGCACATTTGCTACCCCAAAGGCATGACGGTGAAGGAAATCACCACGCACACACGGCAGTTGTTGGATGTGATTTTCAGCCGCCCCAACAGTGAGGCTTATGCAGCCAACAACCCTGTGTTTAAACTCCATGTGGTGGCCGCCCGCGCCAAGCATTTAAACCAATCGTCCATCCGTGCGGTACAGGCCTTAGGCCTTGGCGCCACAGCAGCGGCCAATGCCCTTTCGCGCCGTTTTTTGGGCAGCTGTTTTGAACGTGTGGTATTTCAGCCAGAGGGCTTTAGCCCCATTCAATGGCCCACCCTGCCCACGCAAATTGCCCCCCTTACTGCAGAAAACATTCGCCAGGCCATTGCCGCCTCGGGCGCAATTCCCTTGGTGCTTGAGGGGGTAAAAGATATTGCCGGCGCCACACCTGGCATGTATTACGATGGAGGCATTACGGATTATCACTTTGATATTCCCTTCGCCCGTGAGGGCATTGTGCTGTACCCCCACTTCTATTCCCACATTACCCCAGGGTGGTTTGATAAGGCCATAAAATGGCGCAAGCCCAACCCTCAACACTTCCACAATGTGGTGCTGCTGTGCCCCAATGAAGCATGGTTGGCTAAGCAACCTTTGCAGCGCATTCCTGATCGCCATGATTTTGTAAACATGAAAGATAAGGAGCGCATTGCAGCCTGGGGGGAAAGCATGGCCCGCTCTGCCCAACTGGTGGAAGAATTTATGCGCTTTTGCGAGGGGGATCTTTCCGCCCTTGAGGAAATCACCACCTGGCGCTAACCCTTAGCGCCTTTTTTCTTCTTTTACCTTTCTTAGCCCTTGTAATTCCTTTCCTTGGCCTCATTATTAATTACTATCACAGCAAAAGGATGAAAACTGTGGTGTAACAAGGCATTATGCCTAGTTGCTTGTGCCGTTGGTTCTTGCTGCGAGGAGCAACACAACGGTTATCAGCATCGATAGGTATCAGCAATCGGCACCATAAAGTTGATAAACTTAACTTATAGCCGAACTCAGCTTACTATAGACCCTGAACCTGACAACAAAACTATTTAGGAGCGATATATGTCCTTAATTAATACAGAGGTTAAGCCCTTTAAAGCCACTGCATTTAAAGATGGCGAATTCATCGAAGTTACCGAGCAAGACCTTAAAGGCAAGTGGTCTGTGGTTTTTTTCTACCCTGCCGACTTCACCTTTGTGTGCCCCACAGAGCTAGAAGACCTTGCCGATCACTACGATGAGTTCCAGAAGCTAGGTGTTGAAGTGTACGGCGTATCCACCGACACTCACTTCGCGCACAAAGCCTGGCACGATACTTCTGAAGCCATCAGCAAGGTGAAGTACCCCCTCATTGGTGATCCAACCCACACCCTTTCCCGCAACTTCGAAGTACTCATCGAAGAAGACGGTATTGCTGAGCGTGGTACCTTTGTGATCAACCCTGAAGGTCAGATCAAGATCATTGAACTTCACGATGGTGGTATTGGCCGTGACGCCAGCGAGCTACTACGCAAAGTAAAAGCAGCTCAGTACGTGGCTAACAACCCTGGCGAAGTGTGCCCTGCTAAGTGGAAAGAAGGTGATGAAACCCTTAAGCCTTCTTTAGACCTTGTGGGTAAGATCTAAACCCCAAATAGGTTCATGCTGGAGCCCACAAGGCTCCAGCCCTCCTTCCTCGCATTCACGGAGATGATTTATGTTAGATGCTGATTTAAAAGCCCAATTACAAGCTTACATGGAGCGCATCACGGTTCCTTTTGAGATAGTAGCCACCTTGGATGACAGCGAGAAATCTGCCGAGTTAAAAACACTGCTCACAGAAATTGCTGCAATGTCCGAGCACATCACGCTCCGTGAAGATGGCGATAATGATCGCAAACCTTCTTTCCAAATTACCCGCCCCGGGGGTGAACAAAAGCTCTTTTTTGCTGGGATACCCCTTGGCCATGAGTTTACTTCCTTGGTATTGGCCCTGTTACAAGTGGGTGGGCACCCTTCGCGCTTAAGCGATGAAGTGATTGAACAAATTCAACAGCTTGAGGGGGAGTTTCATTTTGAGACGTTTTACTCCCTTTCTTGCCAAAACTGCCCCGATGTGGTGCAGGCCTTAAACCTTATGGCGGTGCTCAACCCCAATATTCGCCACGATGCCATTGATGGCGCCCTGTTCCAGGAGGAAGTGGAAAGCCGCCAAGTGATGTCCGTGCCCACGGTGTTTTTAAATGGTGAGAATTTTGCCTCTGGCCGCATGGGCGTGGAAGAGATTTTAGCCAGAATTGATACCGGTGCTGCGGATCGTGCCGCTGCTAGCATGAAGGAAAAAGACCCCTTTGATGTGTTAGTGGTAGGAGGTGGCCCCGCCGGAGCTGCTGCCGCCATTTATGCGGTGCGCAAGGGCTTTAACACAGGGGTGGCGGCCCAACGTTTTGGCGGCCAAGTATTAGATACCTCTGCCATTGAAAACTTTGTTTCTGTGAAAGCCACTGAAGGTCCACGGTTAGCCGCAGAGTTAGAAGAGCACGTGCGTGATTACGACGTGGATATTATGAACCTGCAAACCGCCACTAAGCTGATTCCGGCAAAGGAGCCCAACGGCTTGCACGAGGTGGAGTTTGAATCCGGTGCTAGCTTGAAGGCGAAATCTTTGATTATTTCCACCGGTGCCCGCTGGCGTAATGTGAACGTGCCCGGTGAGCAAGAATACCGCAACAAGGGTGTGGCCTACTGCCCCCACTGTGATGCTCCTTTATTCAAGGGCAAAAAAGTGGCGGTGATTGGTGGTGGTAACTCCGGTGTGGAAGCGGCCATTGATTTAGCCAACATTGTGGAACACGTTACTCTATTGGAGTTTGATACTCAGCTGCGCGCCGATGAAGTACTACAGAAAAAGCTGCGCTCCATGGATAATGTGACCATTCACACCAATGCGCAAACCACAGAGAT
>CALEAR010000254.1 GCA_937943665.1 uncultured Alcanivoracaceae bacterium | reverse complement strand
TGCCAACACACACGGGCATGCGCTGTTCTCGCCATAGGGTGCGCTTTAGGGTTAGCCCATGTTCACGCAAATGCGGAATGCCACTGACATCTAAAAAAGCTTCATCAATGCTGTACACCTCTAGGCGCGGCGTAAAACACGCTAACGTGCTCATCACACGGCGAGAAATATCTCCATAAAGCTCATAATTACTGCTAAACACATGCACCTGATGGCGCTGCAATAGCGGCTTCACCTTAAAATACGGAGCAATGGCGGGAATACCCAAGGCTTTAGCCTCTTTATTGCGCGCCACTATGCAGCCATCATTGTTCGAAAGTACCACCACGGGCTTGCCACGCAAATCAGGGCGAAATATTTGCTCGCAGCTGGCATAGCAAGCATTACAATCCACCAATGCAAACATCATAGGCGCCGCCCACCCTGTGGTGTGATGCAATACGTTACTACGCCCTCACATACCACATCGAGCTCTGCCGGTAACGGAATGGGTGGGTGCGCCCTATTGGCTGGGCGCAATAGTTTTTTATGTAAATCTAAAATTTTCACCGTAAGCTCCCCAGCAATGGAAGCCACTATGGTGGCATTATGGGTGGGGGCAATGCTGCGATCGATGATTAATAAGGAGCCATCCATAATGCCCCTTTCTATCATG
Organism: uncultured Alcanivoracaceae bacterium; assembly: GCA_937943665.1. Taxonomy (GTDB): domain Bacteria; phylum Pseudomonadota; class Gammaproteobacteria; order Pseudomonadales; family Alcanivoracaceae; genus CALEAR01. The sequence continues at coordinate 6,420 of CALEAR010000254.1, read as the reverse complement.
GACTCCCCTGCCGCACGGGCCACAAAGGTGGCCGCTGGGTGCTTAATTAGCAAGGCATCTAAGCTAGGCAGGCTTTCGGCGTAATCCTGTGCTGGCGAAGGAAAGCCACAGGCCAACAGCGACTCTACGTAAGATAAGGCCCTGGCCTGCTGTGCTGGAGGTACAAGATGTATGGGAATCACTTTCATGGCAAAACACTGTTCATTTGGACAGTGTTTATCATAGCCATAACACAGCCAAGAGACCAGCGTTAACTAACAATTCACCACCAAGGTGCGTGCTAGCATATCGTGCAGGCCCTGCTTACGCTGTGTGAACGCCACCATAATAAACCCTATGCCTAGCAGCAGCGCCGATAGTATTTTCCCAAAATGACGCCCCGTGGCACGGCCAAAACTAATACGTTGGCCCTCTAAATCCACCACCTTGGCGCCGAGTATTATTTTGCCGAAGGTAGCCTGCTTGCTAGAGCTCTCCATCAGGGCAAAATACAACCATGTAATAAAAAAACCTATGCCATTGGCATATATTTCCACCTGTTCTACATCCACTATTTTGTTGCTTTCCAACAACCAAGAAAGTAACAAAAAGCCAATCACAAACCCCACCACTAGGGTGATGACGTAATCCACCACATAAGCCACTACACGGCGCCAAAACCCCGCATAACCTTGGGCTGAGTGCTGTGGCTCGCCCTGTGATATTGCCCAACCTTCTTCATGGATAAGGGGACTATGTGAGTGCGATGCGCGCTCCACCTCTGAGGAAAGAAAAGGGCTCGGCTGATTCACCGCTGTGCCGCACTGGGCGCAAAACCGATGTTCTGGTGATACCTCATGGCCACACTGAGAGCAAAACATAAAAGAGTCTCCTTAAGGGCGTGGTGAGCCCGTGCTTTGTTTTATGCTTCTTAACACTAAGAAGGCGGTTATATAAGAAGGTAATACAAACACAATAAACCACTTATGAGAAAAACAAAACGGAAAGTGCTGGTGTGGATAGGAGGGAGAAGCAAACTAGAAAACCATGTTTAACCTAAGGCGTTCGCAGCTTGATCACCAGGGTGAGCTAACACCTGTGTTTATGCAACAGGCAATAAAAAAGGCCTGCATTTCTGCAAGCCTTCTTTTGTATGGTGGGTCGTGATGGATTCGAACCATCGACCAATTGGTTAAAAGCCAACTGCTCTACCACTGAGCTAACGACCCGTTGGAATGGCGCACATAATACAAGTTTTTTGTAGTTAAGCAACCCCTTTTTTGTTTTTTATGGTTTAAGTGTATAAAGTTTGGTCAACCAAGCCGGCATCTGCAAAACCTTGTCTGCGAATTGAGCAACTTTCACACTTTCCGCAAGCACGCCCTGTGGCATCGGCCCCATAACAAGACACAGTGGTGGCTAAGGGCACACCAAGCTCATGCGCTGTTTTAATAATTTGCGCTTTACTCATTTCCACCAAAGGCGCCTCTATTACCACTTGTTGCTCTGTGGCGGTGGCCTCTTGCGCCAACTGTTGGAAGGCCTGCAAAAACTGTGGGCTGCAATCTGGGTAGTTAGAGGCATCCACATAGTGAATGCCAATAAAAATACGCTGTGCTTGAAGCACTTCCGCCAAGCCTAACGCTATGGAAAGAAAAATAGTATTCCGCGCTGGCACATAGGTGCTAGGCACCTGAGTATCCCCCACTGTGGTGGGGGCTGGTAAATCAACATCTTCATTGGTGAGGCTAGAGCCGCCTAAAACATCCATCCCCACCTTCACCACGCGGTGGCTTTTGGCGTGAAAATGTTCGCTAATGCGGGCGGCGGCGTTCAGCTCTGCCCTGTGGCGCTGGCCATAATCAAAAGCAATGGTGTGGCATTCATAGCCCTGTTGTGTAGCTATGGCCAAACAGGTGGAGGAATCTAAGCCCCCAGAAAGCAATACAACTGCTTTTTTCATGTGTGCTCCTTTAGCGTCCTTTGGCATCTTGCCACAGCACCTTTTTAATCTGTAATTGGAATCTTACAGGTAAGTCATCATCAATGATCCACTTTGTCAAGGCGGCGGGTTGCAGTTGCGCCCACACTGGGGAAAACAGCACCTCTCCTGCTTTTTTATGTAAGGTATGCTGATCTACGATGAGGCGCGCCCACTGATAATCCTCACGATTTGCTAATACAAACTTTACTTGGTCTTTGGCCTTAAGCAGGGGCAGATTCTCCCACAGGTTGCGATGGCTTTCACCAGAACCGGGGGCTTTTACATCCAATACCACAGAAACGCGTTCATCCACGGCCTGAATAGAAAAGGCACCGCTGGTTTCCAAACTTACGGCGTAGCCCGCATCGCACAGGGCTTGCAGCAGTGGCAGGCATTCTGGCTGCGCCAAAGGCTCGCCCCCTGTTACCGTGACATACTGCGCAGGATATGTGGCCACCTGTGCCAACACAGCATCAATGCTCATGCGTTCACCGCCTTGAAAGGCGTAATCGGTATCGCACCACACACAACGCAAAGGGCAACCCGTTAAACGAATAAAAACAGTGGGCCATCCCACGGTGCGGGCCTCCCCCTGTAAGGAAAAGAATATTTCACTAATGCGTAAAGCCATGGGATTAATAACAGCGCTAATTAAAGGGCCCTGAGTGTAGCACAAGCGCAAATGTACAATGTTAAAACATGGCGGGCAGCTGCTCTTGTGCTTGGCGTTTTAAGGCACTCTGCAATTGCATTAAGGTGCTAATGTGTTGGCGCTGTGCCTTGTTCAGCAGTAGAGCAAGCATTTTAGCGGTGGCATAGGCATCTGCTAGGGCATTATGGCGTTCTGAAACCGATAACCCAAGGCGCGCCAGCCAAGTTTCTAAGGTGTTCTGTTGGGGTGTTTCGGCCATCAGCAAAGGCGCCATTTGCGCCACATCTACCACAGGGTGTTGCAGCTTATACTTTAAGTGTTGTTTGCACTCACGGGTGAGCAACTGCGCATCGTAGCGAGCGTGAAAAGCAAATAGGGGGCTTGCTCCCACAAACTCTAAAAATGCCAGCAGCCCCTCTTCCACAGATACTCCTTGGGCCAGAGTTTCTGGGCCTAGGCGGTGAATCAACACGGTATCGTTCACTTCATGTTCACGGTTGAGTACACAATAAAAGCGCTGGTTTAGCATCACGGCGCCCTGCTCTAGCGCCACTGCGCCAATGGCGAGTATGTGATCTCTGCGGGTGTTTAACCCAGTGGCCTCCACATCCACCACCACAAGCCGCTGATTCAGCGCCTGCTTACTGTGAGGAGCAGGCAACCGTGCCAAACGCTGTTGCTGGGCGGCATTTAGGCGTGCTTTACGTTGGAAGAATAGCCTCATAGTTTGTACCTAAAACTCAAGCTGTTTTGTAATCGCTGGGCTTGGCGTAGGGATTCACGCAAAATACGGCGATCCAAATGGTTAAGCGAATGGGGAGCAATGCGATTAGAAAAAGGTTTGCCGGCATGGCGCTGTTCTTGGTGCCCCTGCATACGCAACAATTGTATAAAGTGGTAAGCCTCTGCATAGGCATCCGCATCTAAGGCATCGATCACGCCCCGTGATTTTAGCTCTCGCAGCCGCTCCAAGGTGTTCACCGCCGCCACGCCATGGCTAAGGGCAAGCACCCGCATACCATCCACAAAGGGGGTAAGGCCTTCTGTTTTTAAGTTGAGGGTGTTTTTGTGTTCGCCTTTTTTGCTTAAAGTGAAATCCCTAAACAAACCACCTAACGGAGGCCTGTGCTGTAATGCACTTTGGGCTAAGGCTCGTTGAAAAGCTGGGTTCTCTTTGCTTTGGGCAAGCACTTGGTGGCGCAGCTGTTCCACCGCCTCTGTGGAGCCCCAAAGCCCACGGAAATCAAAAAATATGGTGCTCAAAAGTAGATTTTGGGGCGAGGTTTCCCGCACCAGGCCGGCAAAACGTTGTTGCCATTCCGAAAAAGATAAACATAGCTCTGGATTGCTAGCCATAATGCGCCCTGGGCACCAGGTAAAACCGCACTCATGCAGGGCCTCGTTAATGGCTTTTGCCAGGGGTAATAGCTGCCGACGAATGGCTTCGGCTTCGGTCTGAGTTTCCGCATGAAACAATATGCCGTTATCTTGATCCGTATACAGGGTTTGCTCTTGCCGGGCCTCACTGCCAAATACTAACCAGGTGAACTCAGGTAAAGGCGCAGGATGTTCAGCCACTTTTAATTCAATCACCCGTGTGCTGGTGTGATCATTCAATAACGTAATCAAATGAGTGAGCTGCTCGGGGCTAGCCCCTTGGGTAAACATGCGCTGCATGAGCTGTTCCACTTCTTCGCGCAGTTGCACCAAGGCGGCCACGGTGGGCGCATTACGCAAGGCCCGCGCCAGGTGCACCAAATCCATGCGTTGCAGGGCGAATAAATCCCGCTCAGATACCATCCCCACTAAGCGTTTGTTTTCCACCACGCAAATGTGCGCAATATGGTGCTCTGCCATGGCCAAGGTGGCATCAAAAGCGGTGTGCTTGGGGGTTAAATAATGGGGAGCTGGGGTCATTACTTGGGCTAGGGGTTGGTTAAGATCTGCCTTGGGGCTGGCTATCACAGCACGTAAATCCCGCAGGGTGAAAATACCAATGGGAAACCCCGCCTCGTTAATCACCGGCAGGCTGCCCACCTGTTGTTCATCCATCAACCGCACCCCTTGGTACAAGGGCATATGAGGGTTGGCTGTAACCGGTTCGCGCAATAACAATTCACCTAAGGTGGTATCTAAGGTGTGTTGCGTGCCCACGTTGGCTGCCGCCTGTTGGCGGATGTGCTGCATGGCTTCATCAAGCAAACCGCTAATTCTGAGCAGGCAGTAATCTTGAAACGCTGGGCGGTGGCCAAGCAAATAGGTAAAGGCTTTTTTATTCAGGGCAAGGCAGAAGGTATCGGTGGCAGCAATGTGCGCGGTGCGCGTGGGCCTTTCCGCTAACAGGGCAGAAATGGGGAAGCACTCTCCTTGGGTAATTTCAAAGGTGGGAGCTGCATCTTCAGCCCCTCGCCGACCCACAATGCGGCCTTGCTTCACAATATAAAAGTGCTCCACAGGGCCATCTTGAGGCTGAATAATGGGCTCATCCTTGGCATAAAACCGCAATACGCAGTGTTCAATTAAATAGGCCAAGTGCACCCTATCCATGTGCATAAAAGGAGGGTACTGACGCAAAAACTGCGTTATGCTTTGCAGGTTATCTTCAATGGCTGTGCGGGCTATGGGCCTATCCGTTGTGCTCATATTCACCCTCTGTTGTTTTTATTAATAGTGTAAAGGGTGAGGCACTCAGGAACACTGAGACTTAAGTCGCAGTGGGTTATTTTAGTAGTGTTTTGAGCTCTTCTAGCTCCAACAATAGCTCTGTAATTAAGGGAGCTTGGGTTGCCAGTGTTTGCCCTTCAGCTTCAAGCTGCTGTCGCGCCCCTTCAATGGTGAAGCCGTAATCATACAGCAAGGTTTTGATTTGGCGCACTAGCAACACATCTTCACGTTTGTAAGAGCGGCGATTACCCCGCTTTTTCAGCGGTTTTAACTGGCTGAACTCTTGCTCCCAATAGCGCAGCACATGGGGCTTTAAATCACACAGTTTCCCCACTTCTCCAATGGTGAAGTAAAGCTTATTTGGTATTTCTGGCAGTTCTGCTTGTTCAGTTAATTTCAGCGCCTGCATAGTTATCTACCCGTTGGCGAAGTTTTTGACCTGGTTTGAAAGTCACCACGCGGCGAGCGGAAATGGGTACTTCCTCCCCTGTTTTAGGGTTGCGCCCAGGCCGCTCGCCTTTATCGCGCAGTTCAAAATTTCCAAAACCTGATAACTTCACTGGCACGTTAGAGGCCAGGGCCACTGACATTTCCTCAAAAAACATTTCTACTAATTCTTTGGCTTCACGCTTATTTACCCCTAGCGTTTCATAAAGCCGTTCCACTAGCGCTGCTTTTGTTAAGGTTGTCATGGCCTCTCCTTATTATTGTGAAGCTATGTTAAACACACGCATCATTCTCGTAAGGCGGCACCCACATCGGTTTTTACGCCCTGGAGAATACTTTCAATCAATTGATTAATATCAGATTCCTTTAGAGTGCGTGAAGCGTCTTGGAAGGTCAAGCTTACAGCAATACTCTTATTCTCAGAACCAATGGTTTCGCCCTGGTAAACATCGAGCACTTCGATGTGTGTTAAGGCGCCACCGGCAGCGTTGCGTATGGAAGCTAACAAGCTTGCCGCTGGGGTATCGGCAGCGAGCACAAGAGCAAGATCTCGTTTCACCGCGGGTTGATCCGATAAAGGCGTAAAGCTTGGCACCACGCCCTGCTGAATAGCTTCTGCCTGTAGCTCAAACAGATAAATGCTGTTAGGCACATCTAGTTTTTGCGCCACCAAGGGGTGAATGCGGCCCACCCA
>CALEAR010000253.1 GCA_937943665.1 uncultured Alcanivoracaceae bacterium | reverse complement strand
TGGTGTTGGTGGCTTAACCGTGGTTCACGAGTTAATGCGCCAACTGCCCAATGAACAAATAATTTACGTGGGAGATACGTTGCGATGCCCCTACGGGCCGCGCCCCCCACAAGAAGTGCGGCAGTTTACCCGTGAAATGGTGGCGTTTTTACTCAAGCAGAAAATCAAGATGCTTGTTATTGCCTGTAATACTGCCACGGCATTTGCCTTAGAAATGTTGCGCAACGAGCTGCAAATACCAGTGGTGGGGGTGATCCACCCAGGAGCTCGGGCCGCGATTAAGGTGTCGCAAAGTAACCAAGTGGGCGTGATAGGCACAGAAGGGACCATTAAAAGCGGCGCTTATGAAACCACATTAAAACGTTTAAAGCCGAATATCACCGTTGCCTCATTGGCATGCCCTAATTTTGTTCCCCTGGTGGAGCAAGGTGAATTGGAGGGCAATAACGCGCTGGCTTTGGTGCGTGCAACGTTGGAGCCCTTTATAACTACCCATGCTATGGATACCTTGGTGCTTGGTTGCACACATTATCCCTTGCTTAGGCCTCTGATCCAAAAGGTAGTAGGAAAAGATATCAATATCATTTCTTCTAACGAAGAAGTGGCCAATGAAGTGAGCTCGGTATTGAGCTTTTTGGAGCAGCTCGCTGAAAGCCCCTCACCAAAAGCACATGCTTTTTATACCACAGGCGATATCGAGCTATTCCACAAGGTGCACCAACGCCTTTTCGGCGATAGCGTACCTAAAGTAAAAGCGCTGACCTTATAAAACTAGATTAAGGTTTGCGCGTATAAAAAGCCTTGGTGTGGCCGCGGAGTAGTACTTCACCATTGTAAACGAAGTAATGCAGCTCACTGCTATCAATAATCAACGAGCGGAAAAAGTTAGGATCGGCTGTGAGAGTGCCTTCGGCAGCGTCTTTTTCTCGTTGGAATACCAAGCGTTGCGTGTGCAAGGCTTCATCTTGATCTTTCACGTTGGGGTTAAAAGACACTGCATAGGCCTGCGGCAAACTTTTAGCTTCACGGCGTATGGTGGTAGGGGTTGAGTAACTGTAGGTGCGTAGGTTCGATGCCTTGAGTTCCTCCATGGCTGGGGGTTGTGATTCACAAGGTGGGGGGCAATCTTGCGCGTAAGCAGTGCCGCTCATGCAAAGGGCAAATACAAACAACCAAGTAAGTTTCATGGTAGTGGCCTGTTTATTGTTGTTAGTATAAAAATTAATCGTTAATTGAGAATAAAAGCTTAGCAAACTTTTAGCAATGGCCGTTGAGTAAATCATTGGCT
>CALEAR010000252.1 GCA_937943665.1 uncultured Alcanivoracaceae bacterium | reverse complement strand
TACCAACTTTCGTTGGGTTGTTTTTTGTGTTGCCTCTTCTAAGATCCTAAAGCAATAAGAATAATTAAAACCGAGGACGAGGTACCCATGGCAACACTCCTACGTAATTGGCAGTACTTATTTTGGCTTTCTTTCAGTGTTTTGCTAAGTGGCTGTTCCACTGTTTATAAACCCTTAGGCTGGGTGATTTCTTCCTATTCTCAAGATGAAGTGGTGTCCTACGTGCTTGCTCACGCCGATGCTCATGTGTCGGTGTGTGGCACAGGTGAAGGGTTAACGCAACTTGTGGGATCTTTTGGCCGAGTGGTGAAGGATCCAAACTACACTTTATTTTATACCGAACTCTTAACAGGCTTTTGTGCTGAAGCAAAAGCTTATGAGGCTAATCTAAAGCACTTACGTGCAAGCCAACAAAATCAAACCACCATTGCCCGCGATGAGTTAATGCTAGCGCAGCGTTGGCATGCGATTGCTGCACAGCGTCGTATGCGTGCTGTGGAATTTGTTACTGCTAAATATGGTGCAATTGGCAATGAAAGCTGCCCCAAATTGTTCAAAGCTGAAGATGAATTAACGTACATGCTTGGTTTGGTTACCGCATTGCAAGCAGTACGAAGTGATTTGTTATCAGGTGCGCAGGTGGGCATTAAACGAGATTTAGCCGCACGCACCATGCGTTCATCTGAATGTCTTGATAATGAAGCTTGGTGGGGGGTGCCGCAGGCCATACGCAGTACAGTGTGGGCCTTTGTGCCTGGCACCTTACCTAACGGCGAAGATATTTGGGAAAGCTATGAGGCAACGACCCAGTTAGCAAAGGCTAACGATGCGCTTTTCCCCATGGTGTTGTATGCCCTTGGTGCAGATAACCAAGGCAATGATGAAGCATTACGTAGGGCGCTTAAGGAGGCAGGGGAAATCCAAGCACGCTTAAGTAAAGGCGAACATAAATTCCCCGCTGAGTATCGTTTAGTTAACGCAATCTCCTACGACCAACTGCAGTATATGGCCGATACTCTCTGGATGGAGAAAAAAGGTCATCGTTCCCCGCCAAAGAGCTTGGGTGAATTCCCTGATGAAGCTAAACGAGCCCCTGCAGATATTGATGGCCTACTTTGAATATAACAACAATACAGGTGCAATTATGCTGAAAAAAATAACCGCAACAGTTTTGTTTACTGCCACAGCTTTGGTGGCAACACCCGTGTTAGCAGAGGAACCCTTGGAAAGAAGCTTGTGTGTGTTTGATGTGGTGGGCCGTAATGGCGATACCTATCAGCTCATGCGGGATTATGTACTTGCCGCTAAAGAATGGGGGGTGGAGTTTAAAATGAAACCCTACACCGATGAAGCCTTGGTGGTGGCGGATTTCCGTGCGGGTAAATGCGATGCTGTGGAGCTTTTTGGCATTAAAAACCGCGATTTACTCCGTTTCCCTGGTTCATTAGATATGATGGCGGCCTTGCCTTCTTATGATGCGCTACACACAGCGGTGGCGGCACTTTCTGCGGAAAATGCCGCGAAACATATGCGCCAGGGCGATTATGAAACCGTGGGAATTATTCCTGGCGGTATGGTGTATTTGTTTTCCCATGATCGCGATCGCTTAGCGGACTGGGAAGATTTAGCTGGTTCGAAGGTAACAGTGCTTTCAGATGATGAACAAGCGGTGGAAATGATCCGTTATGTGGGGGCCTCCGTGTTGCCCGCTTCCGTAAGTACTTTTGCGGGGATGTTTAACAACAAAAGTGCTGATTTATCGTATGCGCCTGCTTTCGCTTACGAGGCCTTAGAAATGTATAAGGGGCTAGGGGAGAAAGGCGGTATTTTGAATTACAACCTCGGTATTCTTACTTTCCAAATTAATATTCACCACGAGCGATTCCCAGAAGGTTTTGGTCAAACTTCCCGTGCATGGGTATTTGAAAATATGTGGGATGCAGGCATGCGGGTAGTGGAGCAGGCCGAAAAGCAAATTCCTGAAAAGTTTTGGGTAGAGCTTGATGATGCCAGTAAAGAAAAATACAACGAGATGTTCACCGCTGTACGTCAGAATCTCTACGATGCGGACAAGGTTTATGATCGTAAGATGCAGCAAATGTTGAAGAAGATCCGCTGTCGTGAAGTGCCAGATAATGCTGAGTGTTCAGACGATACCGAAGGTGGTCCAGCATTTTAGTGGCCTAGAAGCCCCATTTTATTGGGGCTATTCACGTAACGTAGGAGCACCCCATGAATACTGCTACAGCCCATGAGCCAAGTGGTGGCAAATTATTGCGTAACACCTTAACCGCCTTACCTGTGGCGCTAGTTCTACTATGTGCCATTGTATTTGGAACCAGCTCGTATTTGCATTCACAAATGCTTGCTTTGGGGCAAAGCATGTGGAGCAACTATGGCATGTTACGCAGTGAGATGCGTGCGCCCACTTGTGATCCTGATTTTGATGTGGAAGCCCGAGTGAAGGAGCGCATGGCGAATGTAAAGGAAACAGCAGAGGATGATTTATTAAATTTTGATGCGCCAAATCCTGATCATTTGCGGCGTTCTTTAACGCGTCAAAAAGCGCGTTGTTTGGAACAACATCAACTCTATGAGTACAACCAAGAAATGCGCAGTGCATTTTGGGTGCGCGCTTATACCGCCTCTGAGCAATATGTTGGCTCGCTAAATGAGGTGGGTCTAGATGCGCGTAAATATCTTTTAGTCACATTGATATTGTTATGTGCTGTAGTAAGCACTGCACGTCGTAGTCATATTTCATTGCGTGCTATCCAAACGCAAACAGAGGCAAAAATTTCTGCAGCTTTCCAAACGGTTGCTAATGGTTTGTTGCTAGCTAGCGTATTGAATTGGCGTAGTGTGGCCACACAGGCAGGGGACGCAACACCTGCTGCTATGCACCTTGTTTGGGTGCTTGGCTTTGCAGTGCTTACATTACTCAGTGCGTTGCAATGTGTTTGGGTAAAAGGCCTGCAATCAGAACGCACCTCTTGGGGGCGTGCTTTGCTAACGGTGCCGCTTTATACCTATATGGCGTTGATAGCAGGTGGTTATTTCTTATTGTCTGAAAGCTATGTGGCAGGTAATGCAGTACAGCTAATCAAGTTGGTGAGCCACGCGGATCTTTATATCAATGTGGGGTTGTATGTGTGGGTGGGTATGCTGTTAAAGCAAACTCGACTAGCCCGCTTGGTGTTTGATGCCATTCGCCCTTGGCAGTTAGCACCTGAGTTGATTGTGGTGGTTGTGGTGTTGTTGGCGGCATACCCCACCGCGTTTACTGGTGCATCAGGTATTTTCTTAATTGCTGTGGGCGGCATTATTTATGAAGAGATTCGTTTAAGCGGGGCTCGTCGCCCTTTGGCCTATGCTTCCACTGCTATGTCGGGCAGCATGGGAGTGGTGCTTAACCCTTGTTTGATGGTGGTGGTAATAGCTTCATTAAACAAACAAGTGACTACCTCGCAGCTATTTGGGATGGGTATTTACGTTTTTATGCTTACGGCCACCCTGTTTGCAGTAATGGTTTTGCTTACAAAACGTAATTCATTGCACTTTGCATCGCCCAAGGAGGCATTGCCAGCCACAATCAAGGCACTTGTGCCTCTGTTGCCGTATGGGTTGATTGCGGTGGTGGTGTTGCTGTTTTATCAGCAGGTGGTGAATCAGCGCTTTAATGAGTTCACTGCCGCCACTATTTTGCCGGTAATTATGTTATTTATGCTGCTTTATGATGCCTGGGCAAGTAAGCGTGAGGCCAAACATAAACCGGTTGAACTTCTGCCTAGCCAACAGGGTAAGGAAGAACAAGGCTTTTGGCAGAGGGCAGTGGTGGCTACTTCAGAATCTAGTACCCACATTGGTGCACTATTGCTGTTGATGGCGCTTTCTGTGGTGCTCGGCGGTGTTGTGGAGCGTGCTGGATTAATGGATTTATTTCCGAGCGATTTCAGCTCCATATGGTTGGCTATGACAACACTGGTGATGGTGCTAGTACTTATAGGTATGTTTATGGATCCTTACGGCGCTATTATTTTAGTTTCGGCCACCATTGCGAGTGTGGCATATCAAAATAATATTCACCCAGTGCATTTCTGGATGGTGGTATTGGTATCCTTTGAACTGGGTTACTTAACGCCTCCTGTGGCGCTAAACCAACTGTTAACGCGACAAGTAATAGGTAATGAAGAAATGCGCCTGACAGAGGAAGAAGCAAAAGCGGAAACTCACTGGTGGTATCGCCATGAACGCCTACTGCTTCCGCTAACAGTGATGTTTGTTGCGTTGATTTTAGTGGCTTATGTGCCTTTGATGATGGGAATACGAGGATAAGCTTGGCTCCGCATTGCGGAGCCAAGCTTATTGGGCAAGATGGTAAGAGTTGCTATAAAGAAGCTCAGTGGCTTTTAGCATAGCTTGAGCCCGAGAGCCCACTTGCATTTTTTTGTATAAATTATGCAAATGCCACTTCACTGTGCCTTCAGAAAGATGCATTTCCTTAGCGATATCCTTGTTACTTTTGCCTTTCACCATTTGTTCGAGCACCACTTGTTCCTGTTTAGTAAATGATAAAGAAATAGTGGGATGCCCTGAGGTGTGGTGAATACGTTGCATAATTTGTTGTTTAAGTTGAGGGTGTAAGCGCTGCATACGTTGTTTCAGAAACGTGCAAAAAAGAGGCATCAGTGTGAGTTGATGAGAAGTGAGGCTAGCTTCTAAAAAGAGGTTGTGGCGGTGCCATAAATCCAGGGCCTTTTGAATAAAAGCTAGGGGGCGGCCACTGGCTTTGCTTAAGCGTTGCGCGTTGAAGTGAGGCATTAAAGCGCTCACCATCAGCAAGCGTTGCTGTTCAGCGGGCAATATATCAGTAATGATTTCTTCAAAATATTCCTCAATAAGCGCCATGGTTTGTGAAAGAGTGGCGGCATTATTTAAACGCTGCTGGTAATAGCAAAATACAGCAGCGGGCCATTCATTTAATCCGTGTAAACATTGTTGGCTTAGAGGCAGTTCTTGAGGTTGGATCTTTAGCTCTGTGGTGCTCAGTGTGTGCACTAATTGATGTAGCTGCCATTGTGCTAAGCGTAACTGTTGGATTTGCCGGCCTGCTATCACAAAGCGTGTGCCGTGTTGCACAAGAAATAGTAGGCTTTCTATGGCCGCTAGAGCGGAGCGCTTTTCTAGATTTTCTAGCTGATCGATGAAAATTACATCGGGAAGTTGTTGCGCTTGAATGCGCTGCTGAAGCATCTCATGTAATGCGTCTAAGGAACTGGCAGGTGTTGGCAGTTGGAACAATTTGCTCAATGCATTTAGCAGTGAGGGTAGATGATTACCCCTTGGGTGAAGCCCAAGAAAAGCCGTCTTTTTGCCTTGTTGATGCACAGTATGATGCCACTGTTTGATCAGATGCGTTTTTCCAAAGCCTGGTGGGGCAAAAAGTAGTACCAAGGGCTTTTTTTGTTCTGACCATTGCAATTCTTTGGCTTGACGATACTGAACGGTGGGGAGTAGTGGCGATGGTGTGTGGTGAACTTCAAGTATGCTTGGCTTAAAGCACATGACACAACTCCTATCATCATTATTATTGTTGTAAAAAGCGGGCAGAGTGTTACCTCTGCCCTTGGATGGAGAAGGGTTACGCACGCTGTGGCGTTTGATTTTGAGAGCCTTGGTAGGCCTCCACAAAGCCCGGCAAACCGCTCTTAAGGCTTGCTTCCACAGCTAGCTTGCGTTCGGTTTCATTAGCGTAATGCTGATCCCAGTGCAGCACCTTAGGCACCATAAGCTTGTGCCAAAGGGGTGGGATTAACGTCACCAAAATGGTGGTGAGGTAACCGCCAATCATCACGGGCGCTTCGGGGTAGGGGCGTAGCTTGTGATAAGGCACCTCACCCTGCGCATGGTGATGAGAGTGTCGGGTTAAATTGAACATGCTCCAAGAGCTCACACGCTTATTGGTGTTCCAGGAGTGGCGAGGCTGAACGGGCTCGCTAGGATCGCGAACCAAGCCATAGTGCTCCATGTAGTTCACAATTTCTAATAAGGATTTACCCCATAAAGCACAGGCCGCAAAAAAGCCCATCGCCTGCCAACCACCCATGGCATAGGCAACACCCACTAACAGCAGGCTCATGGCATGGCCACGTAAAAACTTGTTGTGCCAAGAAACCACCGCCTTGTTAATGCGCTGTAAACGGGCTTTTTCAATGTTCCAAGCGCTTAGGTTGCCCTTAATGGTGGAGGCCACCACATGATGATACACGTTGCGGCCCCG
>CALEAR010000251.1 GCA_937943665.1 uncultured Alcanivoracaceae bacterium | reverse complement strand
TTATGTGCGCACGCTGGTGGAAGATGTGGGGGCCAAACTAGGTTGCGGTGCCCATGTTACAGGGTTGCACCGCACTGTGGTGGGGCCGTTTGCGGATGAGCCCATGTACACCATGGATGAATTGGGCGCCATGAAACAGGAAGGCGGCTTTGAGGCGTTAGATGCCCTCGTACTACCCATTGATAGTGCAGTGCGAGGTTGGCCTGCAGTGCACTTAGGCCCAGATGCGAGCTACTATATTCGCCAAGGGCAACCGGTAATGGCACCTGATCGGCCTGATTCTGGTTGGGTTCGCATTTATTCGGAAGAAGAAAATGCATTTATAGGTGTCGGAGAGGTGCAAGATGATGGTATGATTGCACCACGACGCTTATTAGCAGCGTATTAATTGTAACTGACGATGGCTACTAATATGCGTGGCCATCGTGTCTTAACTTTGCATATTGGAGAAAAAAATGGCACTAACTGTTGAACAGAAAGCGGAAATTATTAAAGAGTTTGGCCGTGGTGAAGGTGATACCGGTTCACCCGAGGTGCAAGTTGCGCTGCTCACTGCCAACATTAATAGTTTGCAAACCCACTTTAAAGAGCACAAAAAAGATCACCATGGCCGCCGTGGTTTGATTCGTATGGTAAACCAGCGTCGTAAGCTCTTAGATTATTTAGCTAAGAAAGACCTTGGCCGTTACCAAGAGCTCATTGCTCGCTTAGGCTTGCGCCGTTAATTTGGCACAGGTGAGCGCAAAGTAAGTATGCAAAAGCCCGCATTTCACGGGCTTTTGTTGTTTTTACTTCTGTAAAATTGCCCTGTAGGCCAGTGTCTTAAGGTGAATGCGTTCAGCAGTTGTGTTAGAAAGCATTGTATAGAAAGTAGAGAGAAGAGAAATAAAGTATGTTTAATGTGGTTCGAAAAGAGTTTAAATTTGGCGATGACACCATAGTGTTGGAAACAGGGCACTATGCCCGTCAAGCCACTGGCGCTGTGATGGTCACCTCTGGTGACACTTCTGTGCTTGTTACCGCTGTGGCTAAAAAAGAAGCAGATCCTAGCAAAGATTTCTTCCCCTTAACGGTTAACTACCAAGAAAGAACGTACGCCGCAGGCCGTATCCCTGGCGGTTTTTTTAAGCGTGAAGGTCGCCCTTCTGAAAAAGAAACCCTCACCAGCCGTTTAATTGATAGACCCATTCGCCCCTTATTCCCTGAAGGTTTTACTAACGAAGTACAGGTGATTGCCACCGTGATGTCTGCGGATAAAAACGTGGATCCCGATGTACTTGCCTTGATTGGTGCCTCTGCCGCTTTATCCATTTCTGGTGTGCCCTTTAATGGTCCCTTAGGTGCTGCGCGTGTGGGGTTTGTGGACGACGAATATGTACTTCACCCCGATTACACCACCTTAAAGACTTCTGGTCTTGATTTAGTGGTGGCGGGTACTAAAGATGCCGTATTAATGGTGGAATCAGTGGCCAATGAGCTCACTGAGGCTCAAATGTTAGGAGCGGTATTGTTTGGCCATGAGCAAATGCAGGTGGTGATCCAAGCCATTGATGAGCTAGTGCAAGAGGCCGGCAAGCCCCGCTGGGATTGGAAAGCACCTGAGCTTAACCAATCCTTACTTGAGCAGGTAAAAGCAGAGTTTGGTGCTGCCCTTGAGGAAGCCTACACCATCACTAATAAGCAAGAGCGCACTGCACGCTTAAACGAACTACGTGCTGCCTGTGTTGAGCGTTTTGCCAGCGAAGAAGTGGATGAGCGTGAAGTTATCACCATTTTTGGTGAGCTAGAAAGCACCACAGTGCGCACTGCAGTGGTTTCTGGTAAGCCACGTATCGATGGCCGCGCACCCAATGAGATTCGTCCTATTCATGTGGCAGTGTCTAACTTGCCTAACGCCCACGGTAGCAC
>CALEAR010000250.1 GCA_937943665.1 uncultured Alcanivoracaceae bacterium | reverse complement strand
ACCCACGAAGTGGGCGGCGCTTTTATGGCGGATGCAGTAAGCCGTACTAGCGATACCATTGGTACCATGGTGATTGTGCCCGCAGCGGGTGCCACCCATGCCTCAAGCGGTATTGGCGAGGCTTTTTTGGCAGGTATCCCCATGCTGATTATTTCAGGCGGTATCCATACCGAAAGTGGGCACCAATTCCAATTGCACGATATGGATCAGCACACTTTGCTGTCGCCCATTACCAAGGGCAGCTTCCATATTCGCAGCCACGAAGAAGTGATTCCTACTTTGTATGCGGCTTATCAGCTTGCCATGCGCGGTGAACCTGGCCCTGTGTTTGTGGAGTTGCCTTATAACATTGGTAATTTTTTAGGCGAAGTAGAAAGCATGCCTGAATTTCCGGGCTTAGAGCCGCAACCTAAGTTCGACCAAACCTTAGTGGAGCAGGCCGCACGTTTGTTGGTGGAATCCAAGCAAGCGGGCTTCTTTTTAGGCTGGGGCGCAGTGGATTGCGAAGCAGAAATGATTGAGTTAGCAGAGTTGCTTAACGCACCTGTGGCCACCACTTTACAGGGCCTCAGTGCGTTCCCAGGCAACCACCCTTTGCATACGGGCATGGGTTTTGGTGGTTATTCCGTACCCGCCGCAGAAAAAGCCTTCGCTAAGTGCGATGCCGTACTTGCCGTAGGTGCTCGTTTTGCTGAAATCCCCACCGGCAGCTTCAGCATGAAAGTGCCTGAAAATCTGATCCATATTGATATTAACCCCAAGGTATTCAGCGCCAACTATCCCGCCAAAATAGCCATTGAAGGGGATGCGCGCAAAGTGGTACCTGCCTTGCTCGAAGCGGTGAAAAAGCTTAACCCCCAAGGCAGCAATAATGCTATGAAAGAGCAAATTGCTGCGGATAAAAAAGCTTACTTGGATGAATGGTTAGCCCATGATAGCGGCGATAGAGTGAACCCAGCGAAGTTTTTCCAATCCTTACGCCGTCAATTAAGTGACGATACCATTGTGGTGGCGGATGATGGCAACCACACTTATCTCGTGGCTGAATTGATGCCCATTTTAGGCAAGCGCCGTTACATATCGCCTACGGACTTTAATGCCATGGGTTACTGCGTGCCGGCTACGATCGGCGCCAAAATGGAAAACCCAGATACACCTGTGGTGGGCATTGTGGGCGATGGAGCTTTTCTGATGACAGGGATGGAGATGATTACCGCAGTGCGCCATAACCTTGGCCTAGTGGTGTTTGTGTTCAACGATGGCGAGCTTTCACAAATTGCCCAAGCCCAAGAAATCCCTTACAACCGCAAAACCTGCACCGTGCTGCACGATTTCAAAGTAGGTGCCTTGGCAGAGGCGGTGGGCGCAGAATTTGTGGCCATTAATAGCGAAGCGGATATCGATGCAGGTATCAAGCAGGCATTAGCACACGCAGCACAAAACCGCCCCGTGTATGTGGATGTGCGCGTGGACTATTCCAAACGCACCCGCTTCACTAGCGGCATTGTGAAAGCCACGCTGAAGCGCTTCGCTGCCCGCGACAAAGTGCGGATTATTAGCCGTGCGGTGGTGAGGAAGATTACAGGGTAGCCCTCGTAGTGGGGTACGCGGAACCGCGTAGGTTCCCGGCAGCTCTCGTGCCGAGTGGCACCACTCAACGGGTTCTAAATTAAATTCATCGCTAGCAAGCACTGCGAAACCACTCTTTTTTTGCGGAAGAGCACGCAAAAAAAGAGTGGTTTCTCCGTGCCTCCCACCAGTGGCTCTAAGATAAATCGGGTTGGTGGAAATGGGGGAATGTTGGTGCCACTAAGTAAGCTCTTTGCTTGAAAGCAGCTACGAGATCGAAACAGCAACCTCGCACAAAACCAATCTTTCTCATACCCCACCCGCACCCGATTTCTCTTA
>CALEAR010000249.1 GCA_937943665.1 uncultured Alcanivoracaceae bacterium | reverse complement strand
GCCGTGGATGCCTACCGCATTGATAGCCTCCCCACGGAACAACAAGGTGCGGGGGCCTCTGTGGCCATTTGGGGGTGGCACCTAGGCGGCACCTTAGTGGGGGGCGCTGGAGGGCTCTATCTGGCTAGCGCCTTCGGTTGGCACATTGCCTATTGGGCACTGGGGGCTTGCTTACTCATTAGCATGGCGGCCGTGTTATTGGGCCGCGAGCCCGAACGCGCCTTAGATGAGGCCACTGAGCAGCAGGAAGCCGAGGTCAACGCCTTTTTCCAACACCGCATGCCCAAGGTATTAGCCCAATTAGGCAGCTGGTTAGTGAACACGGTTATCGCCCCCTTCTATGATTTTATGAAGCGTGATGGCTGGTGGCTCACCTTATTGTTTGTTTTTATTTTCAAATTTGGTGATGCCATGCTCGGGCGCATGTCAGGGGTGTTTTACCGCGAAATGGGCTTTTCTTATGAGCAAATTGCCAATGTGGGTAAGGTGTACGGGTTTATCGCCAACATGGTGGGCATCGCCATTGGCGGTTGGTTAGCCCATCGTATTGGCTTGGTGCGCGCCCTGTTGGTATCTGGTTTGTTATCCGCCCTAACTAACCTCACCTATTCCCTACTGGCCCACGAGGGAACCTATGCCTACTTAGTGTTGGCAGTGGTATCCGATAACTTCACCGGCGGGTTAGTCACAGTGGCCTTTGTGGCGTATTTATCAAGTCTCTGTAATGTGGCTTACAGCGCCACTCAGTACGCCCTGTTGGCTTCCTTGGGGAATCTTTCACGCATTTGGCTCTCCGCCGCCAGCGGCTATATGGTGGATTCCTTAGAGGGAGATTGGAGCCTTTTCTTTATTATCACCGCCGTTTTAGCCTTAGCGGGTTTACCTTTATTACTTTGGCTAGTGCGCACCTACCCTAACGCCGTTCCTGATAACAAAGCATCATGAAATCGTGTCATGTATTAGGAGTGGGCAGCATGGGAACTCTAGCAGCCCACTATTTACAACAGGCAGGCACCACAGTGCACGCGGCATTACGGCCCGCCCTAACACGGCACCTGCACACAGCAACAAGCTGCCTGACTATTTCACTGCTCGGTGATGATAAAGCCCCCATTGATTACCTATGGGTGGCCACCAAAGGGCCTGATACCGCCTCTGCTCTTCAGGCCTTGGCCCATCGTTTACACTCCGGCACCACCCTAATTAGCTTACAAAATGGCATGGGCACCCTTGCCCAAGCGCCCTTGCCCCAAGGCATTACGTTGCTTTATGCAGTAACCACCAATGCCGCTTGGCGCGAAGGCAACAAAGTGCACCTGGTGGCAGAAAATCAAACCTTACTCGGCGGGGATCTGCCATCTGCCCCTGCTTGGTTTCACCCATTAGCCGCCCATTGGCCGGGGCTAGCCTGGAGTGAACGCATTCACTTTGAACAATGGCGCAAACTCACCATTAATGCGGTGATAAACCCACTCACGGCAATGTTGGGTTGCCGAAACGGCGAGCTATTACACAACCCCAAAGCACAAGCGCAAATGGTAAAGCTCAGCCAAGAGTGCGATAAGCTCGCTGGGCATCTTTTCCCCCATTGGCCCGAGGACACCTTTGAACGCAGCCTTATGGTGGCTGAAGCCACGCGTGATAACATTTCCTCCATGTTGGCCGATGTGTTGGCACAACGCCCCACGGAAATCGATTTCATCACTGGGTATTTAGTGCGCACTGCTAAAGCGCATCACTTACACTTGCCCACCCATGAGGCCCTATGG
Source organism: uncultured Alcanivoracaceae bacterium (assembly GCA_937943665.1). Lineage (GTDB taxonomy): Bacteria > Pseudomonadota > Gammaproteobacteria > Pseudomonadales > Alcanivoracaceae > CALEAR01. The sequence goes on along the minus strand of CALEAR010000249.1, from coordinate 7,366 downwards.
CAACAACTAAGGGAGATACCGGCACCGGTGGACACCCCAAAATAGAATTGTTATGTTCGGCTCCCACTCCACAGGAGTAATGTTAGCGGCGTTATCACCGCTAGTAATAACTATCCCTATACGCAAGACGCGTGTACGTGGTTTGACTCGCATAGATTCGTTTCAATGTAATGGAGCTATATATGTCAACGATTCGTACCGTATCAAGCAGTCCTTATACTTCTGCTCAACAGCAATGGATTCCAAGACAACATCCACCTCAGCCCTCTACAGAAGGCCCCCTGAGCCAAAAACAATTAGCGGATTTCCAACAAAAGGGCTTTATTTTTGAACCTAACTTTTTATCTGCCCAAGAGGTGGAACACCTCACTGAAGCTATGCATGGCTTATTGGAGACCCCCGCTTATAAAAACAAAGAGTTTGTGATCATGGAGCCCACGGGGCAACATATTCGCTCTATTTTTGCAGTGCACTTCTTGAGTGAGGCCCTACGAGCACTGGCCTATGATCCGCGATTAACGCGGCGAGCGGAGCAAATCTTAGGTAGCCAGGTGTATATTCACCAAAGCCGTATTAATTATAAGCCTGGGTTTGAGGGCCAAGGGTTTAATTGGCACTCGGATTTTGAAACCTGGCACTATGAAGATGGCATGCCTGAAATGAGAGCAGTGAGTGCTTCCATTATTATGACGGATAACCACCACTTTAACGGGCCATTAATGCTGATTCCTGGTTCTCATAAGGTGTTTATCCCCTCACGAGAAAACACGCCAGAGGATCACTACAAGCAATCCTTACAGCAGCAAGAAATTGGCGTGCCCCCGCAGGAGGCCTTAAGCCAGTTAATGCAGGAGCATGGTATTGAAGCGATTACCGGTAAAGCCGGTGGGCTTATTTTATTTGATTGCAACGTTATCCATGGCTCCAACGCCAACATGTCTGCGGATCCACGCAGCAACATTTTCTTTGTGTACAACAGTGTGGAAAATCAATGCGTGGCGCCCTTCTCCGGCAATGCTCCACGCCCTGAGTTTTTAGCCCACCCCCACGGTAAACAGTGGCAGCCGCGCTAAACTCGCCACTTTCGTGCCACATAGGGGATCCCCTCTGTGGCACCCATGATGTTTCTTATTTCTTCCACACTGTTTACACAGTGGCGCTCCATAGTAAGATGCAATTCATTACCAAGGAGCTAGTTCATGAAGAAATTCTTACCCTTAGTATTAGCCGTATCCATGGCCAGTGCCCCCATAATGGCCAGTGCTGCCAAGTATTCCCATGAGCCATACCACAACATTAATATGGTGAAGGCACTCGATCTCGGCGCAGATCAGCGCAAAGCCATTCAAAAAATCTTTAAGGAACAGCGTCAGGACATTCGCCACGCCATACAGGAAATTCGCGAAGAAACCGACACCAAGATTCTTGAGCTACTCACCTCTGATCAACGTAAAGAGTATGAAGCCCTCAAGAAAAAGCGAGCAAAAAAGTGGGAGAAGAAACGCAAGCAACATAAGAAAGGAAAAAAGCGCACCGGTGAAGCCCCCGCTTTGAAATAAGATCTTCTCCATCCATTGGGCCTCCGAAGAGGCCCTTTTTTTGATGTTATAAAAGCAAGTGCCGCATATCCTCAAGAGCATGGGCCAAATAGCGGGTAAAACGTGCGGCATCAGCGCCATCGATCACCCGATGGTCGTAGCTGAGGGAAAGGGGCAACATCTCTCGCGGCACAAAGGCCTCTCCGTTCCAGTGCGGCTGCTTCTTGCTGCGTCCCACCCCTAAAATGGCCACCTCCGGCCAATTAATAATGGGGGTGAAGTGTCCGCCACCAATGCCGCCCAAGGAAGAAATGGTGAAACAGCCTCCTTGCATTTCTTGAGGTTGCAGCTTTCGCTCTCGTGCTCGTTGGGCCAAGGCGCGGATCTCCTCCGCTAGTTCACGCACACCCTTTTTATCCGCATCTCGCACCACAGGCACCATTAAACCATGCTCCGTATCCACTGCGATGCCTAAATGCACATAATGCTTACGCACCAAGGTGGTACCATCGGTGGATAATGCGCTGTTGAAGCGCGGAAACACGTGCAATGCCTGTGCCACCACCTTGGCTAAGAAGGCTAGCAAGGTGAGCTTCTCTTCCCCTTGGGCATTACGTTTTTGCCGAAAGGCCTCAAGAGAGGTGATATCGGCCTCATCGTGATGTGTAACCGAGGGAATAGTAAGCCAAGCGCGGTGTAAGTTTTCTGCAGCGGTGCGCCTGAGCTTGGAAAGGGGCTCCTCGCTCACCTCCCCAAACTGGCTAAAATCCACCTCAGGCAATGCCACTGGCCCAACGCTTTGGCTGAGCCGTTGTTTTACATGGGCCTTAAGGTCTTCTTTAGTCACACGCCCCTTCATGCCTGTGCCCTTAACTTCCGCCAAGGCCACGCCCATTTCTCGGGCTAAACGACGCACCGCAGGACCCGCATAAATAGCAGTATCTTGGGGAGCGATTTCTGTTACCTGTTGTGGAGCTGAGTGCGAAGCGTTAGGTTCAGGCGCCTCTTCAGACGGCTCAGCCACAGGAGTCTCTTCTTTTTTGGCTTCCTCTTCCTTGATGTCTTCTCCCGCGGGTTCCTCCGTTGGGGCTTCTTCCTCCTGAGCAGGCGCCACCGGCTCAAGCTCAAGCAATGCATCGCCTGTACGAATACTCTGGCCCACTTGCACCTGTAAGCTCGTCACTCGCCCCGCCTTAGGACTGGGAATCTCCACCGTGGCTTTTTCTGACTCCACCACGATGAGAGTATCCTCTGGCTGCACCTCATCCCCAACGGCCACCACAATGTCAATCACATCCACAGCCTCTGGGCTACCGAGATCGGGCACCAAGATCATTTCTGTTTTCATGGGAACCTCCTTGGTGCTTATACTTGGGTTGCATCAGGTTTATCGGGATCAATGCCATAGCGCTGAATGGCCTGAGCCACCTGCGTGGGAGACACCTTCCCCTGCTCCGCTAAGGCGCTCAATGCGGCCACCACCACAAACCGGCGATCCACCTCAAAAAACTCCCGCAATTTGGCGCGAGTATCACTGCGTCCAAACCCATCGGTGCCAAGCACCACATAGGGACTAGCCACAAAGGGGCGTATTTGATCCGCATAACTCTTCATGTAATCCGTGGCCGCCACAATGGGGGCTTCCACCTGCCCTAAGTGTTGTTCCACCCAGCTCACCCTTGAGGGCGATTCAGGATGTAAACGGTTCCAGCGTTCCGCCGCCAAGCCCTCACGCCGTAGCTGAGTAAAGCTCGGGGCACTCCACAGGGTGGCCGCCACGCCAAAATCCTCATACAACATATGTGCAGCCGCCTCCACTTCACGCAAAATGGCACCACTACCCAGCAAATGCACCTTCAACTCGGCTTCCTCAGAGGGTGCTGGCGCCAATTGATAGAGACCTCGCAATATGCCTTCCTCAGCGCCTTCCGGCATGGGGCGGTGAGGATAGTTTTCATTAAGCAAGGTGATGTAATAGAAGATATCCTCCTGCTCTTGGTACATGCGGCGCATACCCTCTTGCAGTATTACCGCTACCTCATAGTTATAAGTGGGGTCATAACTTAAACAGTTAGGAATGGTGCTCGAAAGAATATGGCTGTGGCCATCCTGATGTTGCAGGCCTTCACCATTTAGCGTGGTGCGCCCTGAGGTTCCTCCTAATAAAAAGCCCCGTGCGCGAATATCCCCTGCCGCCCAGGCGAGGTCCCCCACCCGTTGGAAACCAAACATGGAGTAATAAATATAAAAGGGAATCAAAGGGTAATTATGGTGGCTATAGCTAGTGGCAGCAGCCATCCATGCAGACATAGCCCCCGCCTCATTAATGCCCTCCTCTAGAATTTGCCCTTTCTTATCTTCACGGTAGTACATTACCTGACCCGCATCCTCAGGCTCATACTTCTGCCCTTTGGAGGAATAAATCCCCAATTGGCGGAATAAGCCATCCATGCCAAAGGTGCGCGCCTCATCGGGCACGATGGGCACCACTCGCTCACCAATCCCCTCATGACGCACTAACGCCGCAAGCATGCGCACAAACCCCATGGTGGTGGATAAGGCGCGCTCACCACTGCCCTCTAAATAGGTGCTAAAGAAACGTAACTCTGGCACCTCTAAGGGGTAGGAGTGGGTTCTGCGATTTGGGATACTGCCCCCTAAGGCCTGACGCCGTTGCGCCACATAACGCATTTCGGGGCTATCTTCATCGGGTTTATAAAATGGCAGCTGCTTTAATTCTTCATCGGTGAAGGGCATGTTAAAGCGATCACGGAAATATTTAAGACTTTCCAAATCCAGGCTTTTCATTTGATGAGTACGGTTAGCCGCTTCCCCTTCACTGGTGCCATAGCCCTTAACGGTTTTTGCCAGAATCACCGTGGGTTGGCCTTTATGATTCACCGCTGCTTGGTAGGCAGCGTACACTTTTTGTGGATCATGACCACCGCGATTAAGGGCGTAAATTTCATCATCACTCATGTGCTGCACCATCTCCGCAAGCTCAGGATACTTGCCAAAAAAGTGTTCACGGGTGTAAGCACCGCCCTTATTTTTATAGGCTTGGTATTCTCCATCCACACATTCTTCCATCCGTTTTCGCAGTAGCCCTTGGGTATCTCTTTCTAACAATGGATCCCACAAACCACCCCAAATAACCTTAATCACATGCCAGCCCGCCCCGCGGAAGAGCCCTTCTAGCTCCTGAATAATTTTGCCATTGCCGCGCACGGGGCCATCAAGACGCTGCAAATTACAGTTCACCACAAAAATCAGGTTATCTAGCCCCTCGCGGCCCGCTAAGGATAAAGCCCCCATGGATTCCGGTTCATCCATTTCACCATCACCCAAAAAGGCCCATACCTTGCGATCGTTTTCTGGGATCAAGCCCCTATGGGTGAGGTATTTCATAATATTGGCCTGATAAATGGCCTGAATGGGCCCCAGCCCCATGGAAACAGTGGGGAATTGCCAAAAATCCGGCATTAGCCAAGGGTGGGGGTAAGAGGAAATTCCTTTGCCACTCACCTCTCGACGAAAGTTTTCTAGCTGCTCCTCCGTGAGCCGACCTTCTAAAAAGGCCCAGGCATAAATGCCCGGTGCTGAGTGCCCTTGGTAATACACCAGATCCCCTTCATGTTCCTCGGTGGCCGCTCGAAAGAAATGATTCATGCCCACATCATATAGGGTGGCTGAAGAAGCAAAACTAGCAATGTGCCCACCTAATTCATCATCATTTTGATTAGCACGCATTACCATGGCCATGGCATTCCAACGCACCAAGGAACGAATGCGCCTTTCCATAAAAATATCCCCAGGGTAATGGGGTTCATCGCGGGTTTTTATGGTGTTGATATAAGGCGTGTTGAGGTGGGAACGATACAAGCCCTGCTCACGAGCCATATCGGTTAAGCGGTTGAGTAACCAAGTGGCCCTTTCCGGCCCCTTATGGTGCAGTACTGAATTCAAAGCAGCGAGCCACTCATGGGTTTCAGTGGCATCCTCATCAGCATAGAAAGCATCATAGAGTTGTTCGTTATTTTTTATCATCATCAGGCCCCTCTATTGACCTACATTGCCCAGTGGAGGATCACTCCTCTGGACCCAATAACGACTCGGCGGTCACCGAATGCGTTATCTTCGACGCTACCATGTTTTCTACATTCTCGCAGCTTTCTGCCCCCTTAATGACTTCGCCAATGTGATCTAGCTCAAAGACAAACTTAAATTCTTTTATTCCCTTAATAACATCAATGGCTTAGCATACCCGCGCCCCCTATAGGGTTTTGAGAAACTTTTACAGAGGCCAAATGGAAATTCCTTGTTTGTGCTCACGAGCACACATAACAGTTAATTTCACCTTCCAACGCTAGTTCCTGTTGCTCCCGCTGTTTTTGCTGTAGCTTCTAGGGACGAGCGAGTAGTCTTTAGGAGCTTGAAATGAAAACAGAAGAGTACGTAAGCCTACTCCAAGATACGCTTCGTGAGCTCACCACGGATGATTTTGTACGTATCTTGCGAGATGCGCTGAAAACGCACCGCTACGATCTTGCCATTCGCGAAGCCAAAAACTTTAAGCCCATTGATATTGCCGAAGCGCTAGCCCAGCTAGATTCTGCGGCAGATGCATGGACGTTTTTGCAACGCTTTCCTGATCGTGCAGAAATTTTTGCTTTTTTTGATGCCGAACAGCAGGTGCGTTTAGCAGATACCGCCCCCCGTGGTGGGCTCGCGCCCATTGTGGGAGAAATGCCCGCAGACGCACGAGCGGATTTGTTCAAACGATTAGATAAGGATCAGCAAACAGCCCTACTGCCTGCACTGGCACAGGCCAAGCGCGATGATTTACGCAAATTGGTTTCCTATCGTGAGGGTACCGCAGGCGCCATCATGACCTCCGATTATGCGGCCCTGAGCTCAGATATGACGGTATCCGATGCTTTGGTGGCCTTACGACAGGAAGCCCCTGATGCGGAAACCATTTATCACGCCTTCGTGCTTGATGAGGACATGAAATTAGCTGGCGTGGTATCCCTGCGTGAGCTGATTTTAGCTTCCCCCCTCACCAGCATTACGGATTTAATGGTGAGCAATGTAATTTACACGGATGTGGCCACACCCCAAGAGGAAGTGGCGAAAATCATTGCACGATATGATTTACTGGCCCTGCCCATTACGGATGAGGAAGGCCGTTTAGTGGGTATTGTAACCCACGACGATGCCATGGACGCCGCCAGCGAAGAAGCCACAGAAGATATTCATAAAGGGGCTGGTGTTGCCACTCACATTGGTAACATTAAAGAAGCCAGTATTCGCGTGCTTTACCAAAAGCGCGTGTTTTGGTTAGTGCTATTGGTATTCGGTAATATTTTATCGGGTATGGGGATTGCCCATTTTGAGGAAATCATTGAATCCAATATTGTATTGGTGTTCTTCCTCCCCTTGCTGGTGGACAGTGGCGGTAACGCCGGCTCTCAGTCTTCCACCCTCATGGTGCGGGCATTAGCCACAGGGGAAGTCTTAATGAAAGACTGGTTCAAACTGTTGGCCCGAGAAGGCTTAGTGGCCCTTGCCCTGGGATTGACCATGGCCTTTGCAGTATCGTTTATTGGTTGGTACCGCGGAGGTGCAGAAGTGGCCTTAGTGGTGTCCTTGAGTATGGTGTTTATTGTGCTTATTGGCTGTTTGATCGGTATGAGTTTGCCTTTCCTCTTAAGCCAATTACGCATGGACCCTGCCAGCGCCAGTGGCCCCCTTATCACCTCTATTTGTGATGCCTCTGGGGTGGTTATTTACCTTTATATCGCTTCCCAATTCTTGCAACTCACACC
>CALEAR010000248.1 GCA_937943665.1 uncultured Alcanivoracaceae bacterium | reverse complement strand
GCCTATTGAAGCGCCCTGCCGGCGATATATATGTGGAAGTTATAGCCATTAGCCACCGAGCACCCACCTCATTGTGAGCGCTTGGCTAGCCACTCAACAATTAAGGGCCAACTTTCTTGTGGTGCCTTGGTGCCGCTAACAATGCCCACATGCCCCCCAGACACTAATTCAAACCGTTGATCTTGGCTGCTTACTAACTGCTGTAAAGGTTGGGTGCATTGCGGTACCACTATGGTGTCGCTGCGCCCATTGATAAAGAGCAGATTGCTTTGCACTGGTGTGAAGGAGTGTGTTTCTTTCATGGGTAGGCGATTATGGGCCACACAGTTTTCAGACCACAAATAATGAATGGTGTCCTGAATAATTCCACCGGGATATGCCACCATATCGTCTAAAAAGGCACTGTTGGTGGCATGGGCGCTCACAAAGGCATCATCATCTAATTGACGAATTAGCTCCCAGTAGCCCTTCAGGCTATTCACTGGGGAGGTGAGCTTAAAAGCCAGGCTATTGGCCCATCCAGGAGAGCGCCACAATCCAGAGGGCGATTGATACACTCGCCATCCGGTTTTTTTATGTACCCAGTTTAAGGTTTTGCTAATGCGTTGGTATTGCTCTCCAAGCACACCATTGGCATGGTAATCCCCAGGAGCACCTAGCAGCACCAGATTACGAATTTGTGTATCTTGATGAAGCGCTGTGTAGCACAGGCTGAATAAGGCACCAAAGCTCCAGCCATGTAAAGACAGCTCTTCACTGCCACTGTGCGCCCGCACTTTGGCTAAGAGTTTGGGCATTAAATCACCAAAATAGGTGCTGAAACGGTGGTGGTTATGGCGTCGCTGAGGGCGACCCCAATCAATGAGGTAGAGCTCAAAGCCTTGGGAACGCAAATAACGCACCAAGCTGCGCTGCTCAAAGAGATCATAAATCAGCATGTTCACGGCTAGCGGGGAAACTATCACCAAGGGAATGCGGTGGGGCGTATCCACACAGGGTACTTCAGTGCCATCTGCCATGGGAATGCTGTTTTCTTTTAAGGGGGGGTAATAGCGCAGCTTAACAATATCTTCTTGGTAGATAACCTCATAAGGTGTTTTCCCCGCTTGCACAATATCGGGGCCGCTACGTAGCCAAGCTCTTGCGTTGTGAAGGCGGCGACGTATTTGTGGGTTTGGTAATGTTATTGCCACAATCAATCTCCCTCAGGGCAAAAATGACCTTAGTGTAGTAAGGTTTTTGGCCGAAAGGGTGGCTGATCAGTCACGTAAAATGGCGCCGTAGCCATTGGCGTTAGTAAATGCCCGCATCCATCCCTGCTGCAAGAGTAAGAGCTAAGGTTTCCACCTGTTCTAAAAAGGCTTCCTGCCATTGGCCTCGGCACACGAGAATATCTTGAATAAGGTTCCAGCGTAACCCCGTAAGAATGGAGGTGAGTGCCTTGTGAGTGCCGGTACCATCATGGCCGGCGCGAATATAAATGGCGCAGGGAAGGCCTTGTTTTTCTTCTAGTACGGGATAATAGCAGCGATCAAAAAAATCCTTCATGGCGCCACTCATATACGCTAAGTTTTCAGTGGTGCCAAGCAAGATGCCATCAGCAGCTAAAACATCTTCTGGGGTGGCTTCCAAAGGGGGGATCCACTGTGCTTTCACTCCTTCAATGTCCTCGTGCTGGGCGCCTTGTAAGGCAGCCTCCACCAGGCGCTTAGTGTTGGGTGAGGGGGCATGAGCAACAATTAGCAACTGTTTCATGGCAGCTCCTTCATGCAAGATGATCCAAGGGTACAGCAACACTATCCACCACTTTACGCATCACAAAACTAGAATGCACCCCGCTGACTCCTTCGATGCGTGTGATCTTGTTAAGCAAAAAATCCTGATAGGCGTGCATATCCTTCACCGCCACTTGCACTAAGTAATCAGCGCTTTGGCCGGTGATTAAATAGCATTGCTGCACTTCAGGTAGTTCACGTATGGCCGCTTCAAAGCCCTTAAATCTTTCAGGGGTGTGTTTATCGATATGGATTTGGATCACAGCGGTTAAATCCAACCCAAGGGCGTTCTGGTTTAGCACCGCCCCACGTTTTTGGATAAAACCTTCCTCTTCGAGGCGCTGCACCCTTCTTGAACAGGGCGAGGGGGAAAGCCCTACTTTATCAGCCAGTTCGAGGTTGCTTAGGCTAGCATCTTTCTGTAACAGCTCTAAAATACGCTTGTCGTAGCGATCTAGTGCTTGATAGTTTCTTTTCATGGTGAAATTCACTAAATTTGTTTGTTATTAAGCAATAATAGTTTGTTTTTGGTGTAAATCAATGAAATAACGCAACCCTATT
>CALEAR010000247.1 GCA_937943665.1 uncultured Alcanivoracaceae bacterium | reverse complement strand
TGGTACGGCCATTTTCACCCAATCCGGTGCGGCGGCCCGTCGCTTCCAAGAGGATATTGATGTGGGCCAGGTGGGCATTAACGTTCCCATTCCGGTGCCAGTGCCGTATTTTTCCTTCACAGGGTCCCGCGCTTCTAAGCTAGGTGATTTAGGCCCCTATGGTAAGGAAGTAGTGAAGTTTTACACCCAAACCAAAACAGTCACAGCCCGTTGGTTTGAAGATGACCAAGTGAGTGAGCTGAATACCACCATTGATTTGAAATAAGAACAAAAACAGGAGGCACACCATGAAAATAGGATTCATTGGCCTAGGTAATATGGGTGGCCCCATGGCCCATAATCTGGTGAAGGCTGGCCACCATTTATTGGTGTTTGATGTAAATGAAGAGGCCATAGCAACGGCGGTGCAAGCGGGTGCCCAAGCGGTGGACAGTGCAGCACAAATGGCGGCGGCCAAACCGCAGGTGATTTTCACCATGTTGCCGCAGGTACAGCATGTAAAATCCGTGTACTTGGGCGAGGAGGGGGTGATTGCCCACGGGCACCCAGATACCTTATTGGTGGATTGCTCCACCATTGACCCTCATAGTGCACGTTTGGTGGCAAGTGCTGCCGAGGAAAGGGGCATTACCCTAATTGATGCACCCGTTTCCGGTGGCACCAAGGGTGCCCAAGAGGCCACTCTCACCTTTATGGTGGGAGGGCCTAAGGCGGCCTTTGAACAGGTAACCCGGTATTTGCAAGCCAGGGGGAAAAGCACAGGGCACTGTGGCCAAGTGGGTAATGGCCGAGGGGCGAAAGGGGCCAGTAATATGTTGTTGGCCATATCCATGATAGGGGTGGCCGAGGCCATGAACTTAGGTGTGGCTTTAGGTATGGAACCCGAGGTGTTAGCACAGATTATTAACACCTCCAGTGGCCGCTGTTGGAGTTCAGACACCAACAACCCTTATCCAGGGGTGCTTGAAGGTGTGCCCGCTAGCCGCGGTTATGAGGGCGGTTTTGGTAGTGCTTTAATGCTGAAAGATCTAGGGCTCGCCATGGATGCGGCAGGGCAGGCGCAGCAACCGGTGATGCTTGGTGCCCTTGCAAAGCAGCTTTACCAACAATTGTGTAACCTTGGCCATGAGCATTTGGATTTTTCCGCCATCATGAAGCTTTATCAACAGGAAGTATAAGAATGAGTGAATCATCCCTTGTGTTATCTGAAGTTCACGGCCCCGTTGGGCATATTATTTTAAATCGCCCCGAGGCCCTTAACTCCTTAAACCTCGAGATGGTGCGTGCCATGCATGGGCAACTTGCCCAGTGGGCAGAGGATGAGGCCATTAAAGCGGTGATTTTACGTGGCAACGGGGAGCGCGCATTTTGTGCAGGGGGCGATATACGCTCTCTGTACGATAGTTTTTTGGCTGAGGATGGCATGTATGTGGATTTCTTCGTGGAAGAATATGCCCTTGATGAATTTATCCACAATTATCCTAAGCCTTTTATTGCCCTGATGCATGGCTATGTATTAGGTGGAGGTATGGGGTTAGTACAAGGAGCCAGCGTGCGTGTGGTGAGTGAAAAAGCACGTCTTGGTATGCCCGAGGTGGGGATAGGTTACTTCCCTGATGTGGGAGGAAGTTACTTTCTACCACGCTTGCCCCATAAGTTTGGCTATTGGATGGGTATCACCGGCCAACACGTGAATGCCGCTGATAGCCTCGCGGTGGAACTGGCAGATGTGTTTATTAGTAGCCATAATTTTGCTGCCTTTAGCCAGGCACTTGCTCAGGCAGATTGGAGCCAAGGCAGCGCAGAGGCTGTGGTGTCTCAAGTGGTGGAAGATTTTGCTGAGCCCCTCCCCGAGGATGTGAAAGAAACCGTGCACTTGCCCTTAATTAAAAAGCATTTTGGCCATAGAAGCGTGCAAGAAATGGTGGCTTCTTTGGAAGCCGAGGAAGAGAAAAGAGCATGGGCGCAAAACACCTTAAAGTTCATGCGTAGCCGTTCCCCCTTAGCCATGGCGGTAACTTTAAGCCTGTTACGCCACGGCGAATCCCTTACTTTACGTCAGTGCTTTGATTTAGAAATTCACCTGGATAAACAGTGGTTCAGTAAGGGCAATATTATGGAAGGGGTGCGCGCCTTAATTGTGGATAAGGATAAAAACCCCCAATGGGAGCCCGCCACCATTGAGGAGGTGGAAGCGGCCCAAGTGGCGGCTTTCTTTAGCGACTTTACCCCCCAGTAGGAGGCATCGTGCACGACGCATTACTGACCGAAGAACAGCGCATGGTGCGTGATATGGCACGGGAGTTTGCGCGCCAAGAGCTCGCTCCCCATGCTGCCCAGTGGGATGCCCAAGGTTGGCTACCAGAATCCGTAACGCAACAAATGGGCGAGTTAGGCTTTTTAGGCATGGTGGTACCTGAAGCATGGGGTGGTTCCTACACCGATTACCTGGCCTATGCGTTGGCGGTGGAAGAGGTTTCCGCGGGTTGCGCCGCCACGGGCGCCTTAATGAGTATTCACAATTCCGTGGGGTGTGAACCCATCTTC
>CALEAR010000246.1 GCA_937943665.1 uncultured Alcanivoracaceae bacterium | reverse complement strand
AAGGTGCTGAAATCCATTACGGGTTCTATGTTGGCACCCGTAATATCAGGGAAAGTGCGCACCACTTTCAACTCATCTGCTACGCCGTACTCCACCAAGCTACCTCGCTTATCGGGTGCCACTCGCGTATCAAAACAAAACCCATCGGCGGGCGCATTAAGCTGGGCTTTTTGCAAAGACAAACCCTCAAACTCAACGCAATATGTGGAGTTTGCTGTTAACTCGTGCGCCGTATACAAAATCAACCCACGATTATCATCCACCAAGGTGGGTTTGCCTGAACGCCATTGCACCACGTCCTTTTCTTGGCCAGTGCGATTTCCCTCACAGGCGCCGCTCTCACACTTGAGCTTCACGCTACTAGGAGATATCTCACCTGCAATAGGATCCGAGAACCGAAGCACCAAGGGGGCGTTGAGGGAAACGTTTTCTTGCCCATGATAGGGGAAGCTATAAAATAATTCGGCTTGGGCCCACTGGGCTGATAACTCGCCTGTGGATACTTTATTGCTATCGCCACCGCAAGCGGTGAGCAAGGCAAGACCACCTATAACAGCATATTTTTTTATTCTCATTGTTATGCCCTCTAAAACTTAAGCGTCATGGAACCAGAGACCACATGCACATCGCCACTTGCCTCTAAGGTTTCATAGGACGTTGCACCACCCTCATAACCTGTGTGGTACAAATCAAATTCTTTCTTATCCACATTTTGGTACTGATAACCCAAATCAAACCGCACAGGGAAAGCTAAATAACGGGTTTTCGGATATTCCGCAGTGAGCCCAAGACCAACAATTAACTTATCCCCATCCAAAAAGTTCATATCCAGGGAGCTGCGAGAATCGATGGGGCTCTTGCTATACGCCACACCTGCATTAATAGAGAAGTGATCGGTAATGCTGTAGCGCCCTCCAATGCGTGGGATCACCACATCCTTAAATTTTACCGCCTCACGCTCTCCACTGGCCTCCAAAGCAGGGCTCGCAATGGTATCTTTACGCAATTCTTTTTCTAAATCAGACCAAGCTTGGTGCTCTAGCACGGCGGCCACTTGCCAGCCGTCACGCTTATAGGAAACACCGGCTGAAATAATATCGGGCTGGTATGAATCTAAGGTGAGAATACTCAGCTTCATGCCAGGGTCTGGCAGCATCCCCTCAATAATAATGTTGGAATCCACAATGGAGTGTGTATTGGACTTTGCGCGATAGCTCAGTGCGGTTTCTAAGCCACTAAACCAGCAGCTATCGGTGTTACAAAGCGTTTCCCCCCAATCCACATTAATACCCACAATGGGCTTCATGGAAGGAGTGGCAGACACATTCATGGATTCGTGGTGAGTGGAGCCATCTAGCTCAGACGATGCATCAAGCTTTGCCTTTGCATGCAAAGTGGTTCGCAAAGATAGGCCCGCATCAATACCTCGCCACACCTTGGTGCCAAAACCAATATTCATGAACAATGGCTGACGGCCATACTCCAAAAACTGCCCTTGCCCTGAGGTTTCAGAGGAGAAAGCCATCATCTCAGCACCGTACTTCTCCACCCCTATCATCACTCCCAAATATAAGGGGTGCTCCATTTGTGTCATGGAGGATAAATTGGTCTTCATACCTAGTAAAATGTGCTGAGTGGGTTTATCCATAATGGTGCTACCACCACGATCTAAGGGCGCCGGACCTCCTACAGATTTCCCTTTCAAACTATGATCCGCATGCATAAGCCCAGACGTTAATTCACCGCGAGAGTCCCGCGCTAAATACGCTGGGTTGTAGTACACCGCCGAAGCCTGTGCATTAAACATGGAGAATGCTTGTGCGGTGGCGATATCTGCCGGCAACAAGCCATAGGTGGTGGCAAGGTTACCCATGGTAGCCATGGCCGCCCCAGAATACAGAGTAGCCGCCACAGGAATGCCAAAAAGGGCACGACGTAACCATTGCTTGGTGAGCTTTTGTTGACGCATATCGATGTCCTATCCGTTGTTTTTATTCTTGCTTTTAAGTTTTCTTATTATTTCTACTAGGTAGAGAGAAGTATACGCTTGTGCTACACCCGACATAGTACGAATGTGCCACATCAAATGCAACCTTCTTACACTTTACCCATACACAAGCTACTTCAAAATAAATTTGATACGCTTAGCCACATTAGTTAGCACTCTTCCATAAACATCGGCGTTAACAGGCAAAACATGTATAACCTTGTGGCCTTTTTCTTATTGTGCACTGTGCTCATGGTGGCATGGAAAGCACAACATTTGCGCACACAAATGATTGCTAATGTGCGTCGATATTGTTCGCATCGTGATTTAATCCTGTTAGATGAAACCGTTGTGATTGCTAAACGATATATCTCGTGGTCTCGGGGGTGGCATGCATTACAACGGGAGTGGCACTTTGAATTCACCACCACCGGCCACGAACGTTACCAAGGGAAAGCCTACTCCGTGGGTTGGCACCTAACAGAAGTGGTGTTGCCACCCTATCGTTTAGCAACGGACTCCCCCGCCCCTTAACTCCCTTCTTAAAGCGCGGACTTATAATTCATGCGCATACTTATGCGCTTTAATATGGCTCATTTTTTGTTCCGTGCTATGATTCTCCTTTTCGTAACACCCCATAAGGGATGCTTCACTCGTTTTCATACTTAGGATCTGGTATGGCCACCGCACCGCTGTTTCATCGTATTTTTCTCTTACTAAGCCTTGTTGTATTAGCTGCTTGCTCCGATAACAATGTTACCCAGCCGGCACCTCTACCTGAGCCAGCTACCATGGAAGTGAGTTATCGCGATCATATTGAGCCCATTATCGAAGCCAAATGCTTAGCTTGCCATGGTTGTTATGATGCCCCTTGCCAACTCAAACTAGAATCCCCAGAGGCCCTCATCCGTGGCGCCCATCCGGATCCTGTGTATAACGGTGCCCGGCTCAAAAGTTCACTCCCTACTCGCATGGGCATAGATGCACAAACCGAAGGCCAGTGGCGTAACAAAGGCTTTTATTCAGTGTTACAAACTGAAGATGGTTCCTCCCCTTTATTTATGCGCATGCTAACACTAGGTAAGGAAAACGAATTTGAACCTAATAGCAAGCTGCCCAAACATATTAAGCTCGGTTTAGATCGCAAAAACTTTTGCGCCACCGATATCACCTTCGATAAATACGCACGCAAATACCCCCTAGAAGGTATGCCTTTAGGCACCACAGGGCTCAGCAACAACGAATACGCTCTCTTTCGGGCCTGGATTGAGCAAGGCGCCAACATAGAGCCTCGAGAAATCACCCTCAGTGCGGAGGAAAAGAAGGCTATTGCACAATGGGAAGCGTGGCTAAATAGCAAGGACCGCAAACAACAGCTTGTTTCTCGTTGGCTGTATGAACATCTGTTTTTGGCCCATTTACACTTCACCGATATCCAAGAATCTGAACACTATTTTGAGCTAGTGCGCTCACGCACACCAAGCGGGGAACCCATTGAGATTATTCCCACGCTGCGCCCCAATGATGATCCCGAAGGGCCTGTGTTTTATCGCCTACGCCCCATTAATGAAACCATCGTACATAAACGTCATATCACCTATCCCCTAAGCCATGAACGCTTATCACGTTTTCAAACATTGTTTTTTGGCGAACCTTGGGAGCTAGAAGCTTTACCTGGCTACAGCGCAGAAGAAAAGGCGAATCCGTTTGTGACCTTTGCAGCCATTCCCGCCCGCGCCAGGTACCAGGTGATGCTAGATAACGCCGAATATTTCACTCGCACCTTCATTCGCGGGCCGGTTTGTCGTGGCCAAATCGCCACCGATGTGATTCGCGATCATTTCTGGGCCTTCTTCATTGATCCAGATAAAGACGCCTTTATTGTGGATGCTGAGCATCAAGCTCAAGCCGCGCCCCTTCTGGGCCTGGCAGGGCAAAACGATAAACTCACCCAAGCGGGCAAAGAGTGGCGTTCCTTTAAACGGGATCGCAACCGTTATTTAGCGCTACGTGAAGCGGCGTATCAGAAACTCAGCCCTAACGGACAAAGCCTGGACCATGTGTGGGATGGCGACGGCAACAATCAAGATGCCTTACTCACTATTTTCCGTCACCACGACAATGCTTCAGTGCAACGAGGTTGGATAGGTGGCATTCCCACCACTATCTGGTGGATGGATTACCCCTTATTTGAACGGGCTTATTATCAACTTGTGGTGAATTTTGATGTGTTTGGTAACGTGGCTCACCAATTGCAAACCCGCTTATATTTTGATCTCATCCGCAACGGTGCAGAGCAAAGCTTTTTACGCTTAATGCCCCCAGAGGAGCGCCAGCGCATCTTGGATAGTTGGTATCAAAAGCTAGGAAAGGTGAAGCTTGCCATCAGCTATCAAAGCATCAACACACAAGCCCCTTCCGCAGAATCTTACACCTCGAATGATCCCTTCTTGGAACTCGCGGAAAGAAGCCTAAAGCGCTTTGCTAGTATTAACGCATTTAATGAGGATTTTCTTAATCGCTGCCAAGGCGAAACCTGCGGACGCCGTGATGGCGCCCCTTGGCTCACCGATGTGGATCGCCAACTGGCCACCTTAGCCAACGTGCCCTTTGAGGAATACGAAGGGCTTATGCATTTGCCAGAAAACACCTTTTTACGTGTAACTCGCAAAGGTGAGCGCACCGTGTACACCCTGATTCGTAATCGCCACCACACCAATGTGGCCTTTATGATGGGGGAAAAGCGTCGTCATAAACCCAAAAACGATACCTTAACCCTTTACCCCGGTATTATTGGCAGCTACCCGAACTTTATTTTTAATGTGGAAGCCAATGAAATCCCTTGGTTTGTTGACGCTCTGCGAAAGGCGGACAGCAAAAAGGATTTCGAAGAAGTGGTGGAGAAATGGGGGGTGCGTCGTACTCACCCAGGCTTCTGGGAGATTCTTGCTGATATTACCGCTTGGCACAAAAGCCAAGACCCATTACAGGCGGGTATTTTTGATATTAACCGCTACGAAAACCTGTAATAAAAAAGCCCCCAATTGGAACATTGGGGGCTAAGGCTTTCCACCATTTAGGAAGCCCGGCGACGTTTCGGGGTACTTTGGCGGCGATTCGCTGCTTTAGCGCCCCGATCAGGCGCTATATCCAAGGCACGCCCAGCCACGCGCACACTTTGCAAGTGACGCAAGGTACTCGAAGAGATTTCTTCAGGCAAATCCACGGTGCTAAACTTAGGGAAAATATCGATGCGTCCAATCACGCGACTACTGAGGTTTGCCTCGTTGGCAATGGCACCCACAATATTCGCAGGCTTCACCCCATGAGTGTGCCCCACTTCAATACGATAACGGCGCATACCTGCCTCGGGCCCACCACGACGCTCAACGCGTGGTGAACGCTCGCGACGTTCGCGCCGCTCTCCTTTGCTTGGACGCTGCAAATCCGCATCATTGGCAAACAGCGGTTGCTCCCCTTGCATTACCTTCGCCAGCGCCGCTGCCACTGTTAATGGATCCGCTTGGGTTTCCTCTTGGTACTCCTTAATAAGGTCGTAATATTCATTCAGCGAGCCCCCCATGGCTTCTGTGATACGCGCTTTAAAGCGTTCACGACGCACCAGGTTCACCTGCTCGGCAGTGGGCATAGGCATTTCTTCCACGCGTTGGCGTGTAACCCGCTCAATACTGCTGAGCATGCGACGCTCGCGGGGCGTAACAAACAAAATGGCGCGCCCGGTTCGGCCGGCGCGACCGGTTCGTCCAATGCGGTGCACATAGGTTTCGCCATCAAAGGGAATATCGTAGTTAAGCACCAAAGAAATGCGCGGCACATCCAAACCCCGCGCCACCACATCAGTGGCCACTAAAATATCAATGTGATTTTCTTTAAGCTGATCCACCACATGCTCACGTTGTGGCTGCGCTAAATCACCATTCAATGCAGTGGCACGAAACCCTGAGCGTTGCAAGAACTCCGCTAGCTCCAAGGTGCTTTCCTTGGTGCGAGCAAACAAAATCACTCCATCAAAGACTTCCGTTTCCAACACACGCACTAAGGCTTCTAACTTATTGCGTTGATGCACAAATAAATAGCGTTGCTCAATGGCCGGCGCCGTGGCAGTTTTGCTTGCCACCGTCACTTCCTTCGGCTGCTTTAAATAACGCTGCGCTAATTTGCGAATGGGGGAAGGCATGGTGGCGGAAAACAAAGCTATTTGGCAGCTTTCTGGGGCTTGAGAGAGCACAAATTCCACATCTTCAATGAACCCCATGCGTAACATTTCATCGGCTTCATCGAGCACTAGGCACTGTAAATCCGCCAATTGTAGGGTGCCGCGTTTTAAGTGATCCACCACGCGTCCTGGTGTTCCTACCACAATTTGCACCCCGCGGCGCAAGGCTCGAATTTGCTGACGGTATTCCATACCACCACACAAGGACACCACACTAAGTTGTGGCATTTGCTTGCCATACTCCTCAAAGGATTGAGCCACTTGCAACGCAAGTTCACGAGTGGGCGCTAACACAAGCACTTGCGCCTGTGCTGCAGCCTGCTCCCCGAAACGCGATAACAAAGGCAAAGCAAAGGCTGCTGTTTTCCCTGTACCGGTTTGTGCTTGGCCTATCACATCCTCCCCGGCTAACACATGAGGAATAATGGCTGCTTGAATGGGAGATGGGGTTTCATAGCCGAGCTGTTGAATGGATTCCAGCAATGCTGGAGCGAGCGCTAAGTCTTGGAAGCTTAGCTGAACATCTGTTGGTTCTGACATGTTTCACCTTGCAGCATCTATGTAATTATAGATGCATAGCTATTGAGTACACTGGAATGGTGATTCATTTATCGAATGAATACGTATACCGAAAAAGAGACTTCCCGCGGAAGCCCGCGCCGTATCTCTGATAAGGAAGGAGGGCCAAAACGGGACTTGTGTGCTGCTTGATGGCCACATTTTGTAGGTAACATCTAACAGGGGGCGCAAGTATACGCTGAATTCACAAGAGTTACACCTTAATTCTGGCATTTACACCAAATAAGACCTAAGACACCAAATATAACAATAAATTTCAACCTAACACTTCACAGTAATTGCAATATAATTTGTAACCATACATCATTGGCTCCGTGTAATGGTGTGGAGCAGTGATAGGCAAGCCATTTTAGGCTTACCCGCAAGTCGAATCTTGGTGCTCACCCGCATTGCACCAATGTTGCTTTTACTAACTGAAGTTGGACAGGTGTCATTATGAAGACAAGACGTCTCCTGCTCTCCTCTGCACTTGGAGCGGCAGTACTATTTACTGGTTCTGTGGCCACAGCTGATGCAGGGCATCAGGTTCCAGAAAAATACTCGTATCTTGGTGCTCACGTAAGTGAGTACTGGTTCGACAAACGTGGCGATGAGCGCTACCGCGAAGTTACCCTTCCTGGTTTACAGGCAGGTATTCGTTTCAGCCCTCGTTGGTCTGGACAAGTATGGTGGGAGCGCAACGATACACAACATCGTAACCTACCTTACCGCACCTATGTGGGTGTACTCCTAGGTTCCGCCCGTTACCACTTTAACGAAACCAACTTCCTCGGTTTTGAGCCCTATGCTGGTTTAGCAGCGGGTGAGCTTCGCCTAGATCACCAAGGCGCTCCTCGCCAGAAAGAAGCCCTTGTGGGCGTTGAGTTTGGTTTACAGCGCGGCTTCTTAAACCACTGGGTATTTGACATTGGTGCTCGCCCCATGTGGACCGACCGTGATGACCACATTGATGGCGAAGTGTATGCCGCTGTTAACTTAGTGTTTGGTGGCAAATCCACACCTAAAGTAGTGGATTCCGACGGTGATGGTGTACCAGATGATATCGATCAGTGCCCCGATACACCTGCCGGCGTAGCTGTTGATGAAGTGGGCTGCCCCCTTGATAGCGACGGTGACGGTGTACCCGATTACCTTGACAAGTGTCCTAACACGCCAGAAGGCGCCCTTGTGGATGAAGATGGCTGCCAAAAGGTACTTGAGCGTGATGTGCGCGAAACCTTGTACCTAGAGTTTGAAACCAGCAAGTCCGAACTCACTGAAGAATCCATCGAGCAGTTAAGCACTGTGAACGAACTTCTTACACAGTACCCTGATGCTAAGCTCGATCTTGAAGGCCACACCGATAGCACCGGTAGCGTTGCTTTCAACGAGAAGCTTTCTAATGAGCGTGCTGAAGCAGTGAAAAACGCCCTTGTGGAGCGTTACGGTGTAGATGCTAGCCGCATCAGCACTGTGGGCAAAGGTCCACACGAGCCCATCGCTGACAACAGCACAGTGGATGGTCGCGCGCAAAACCGTCGCGTGGAAGTGATCCTTCGCGCCACCACTGAAGAAGCGCTATTTAAGGATTAATGCCTAATCCATAGCGTATTAGTAAAAAGCAGCTCTTCGGAGCTGCTTTTTTTTGCCTCATTTTTAACCGCTGCGACACACCTCTTAGGCACTAATGTCTATATGCCTCTGTTTTAACAAGCCATACTCAATGCATCTCTTTAACTCACCCAAGGTGAATGAAGCTATGCAAAAAGATCCAGTGGGCATTGCCCTCTTTACCTTAAACAAACTCGCTAGCTCCTCTTTCTTAGATAAAGTAGGGCTGCGCAAAATAACAGAACAACTGGCGTATCGCCTCACCAAAACAGGTTTTCAGGCCATTAGCACCACAGCTCGGGCCTTTACCCCTGCCAAAAAGGGCACCAAACCCGTGCACCTACCAGGTGAAACCACAGAGCTCTTTGATCTGAACGTTACCGAAGAGCAGCAAATGGTTCGGGAATCTGTACAGGCCTTTGCTAAAGAAGTACTGCGTGAACAAGCTGAAAGTGCTGAAGAGGCAGGCGCCATATCCGCGGATACCTTAGCCACAGTACAAGACCTCGGCCTCAACCTATTTGCCGTGCCTGAGCCCTTTGGTGGCGTAGCCACAGAAAGCACCACCATCACCTCCATGCTAGTGGCAGAGGATTTGGCTCATGGTGATATGGGCCAAGCCGTGGCCATCTTGGCACCACTGAGCGTAGCCAACGCCATCACCCGCTGGGGCACGGGTGAACAACAAGGCACCTATCTTCCTGCCTTTGTGGAGGAGAACCCTCCCCTTGCCACCATTGCTGTGGTGGAGCCCAAACCCCTATTTAACCCCCATGAGTTAAGCACCACCGCCACCCCTGAGGGTGATGACTATGTGCTTAACGGCACTAAATCCTTAGTGCCCCTAGCCAAGGATGCAGAACTTTTTCTCGTGGCCGCCCAAACCCCCGAAGGCCCCAAGGTCTTTATTGTGGAAGGTGGCACCGAGGGGCTCACCATTGGCGAGGACCCCGCCATGGGTCTACGTGCCGCCGATCCACGTCCCATTCACTTACATCAAGTTCGCGTGCCTAAAAGCCAAGTACTCGGGGATGAAAGTTTTGATTATCAAGCTTTTATTGATCTCGGCACCTTAGCTTGGTGCGCTCTAGCGGTGGGCACCAGCCAAGCAGTGTTAGATTATGTGATCCCCTATGCCAATGAAAGAGAAGCCTTTGGCGAGCCCATTAGCCATCGCCAAGCGGTGGCCTTCATGATCGCCGACATGGCCATTGAAATCGATAGCATGCGCATTCTCACTTGGCGCGCAGTCAGCCGTGCCGCACAAGGAAAGAGCTTCCAACGCGAAGCGTATTTAGCACGCACGCTATGCAAACAAAAAGCCATGGAAGTAGGTACCAATGGTGTGCAGTTACTCGGCGGACACGGCTACACCAAGGAATACCCCGTGGAACGCTGGTACCGCGATTTGCGTGCCATTGGCGTCGCATTTGGCGGGCTACATTTATAACGCCCTCACCCATTGGCAAACATATTAGGAAGGCATCATGAATATTGAGATCCCAAAAAAGTTTAAACCTATCATTAACAATGCCCGCCAAGTGGCATTAAATGTGTACCGTCCGATTTCTCGTAAGTATGATCGCGCCGAACACGAGGAAGCCAAAGAGCTCGAAATGCTAGCTGCCGTACTCGATGGTTTTAACGAGGGCGATCCAAGCAACAGTGCTGGCGCCACTCAGGCTAGCAAAGGCAAAGCCGGGGATGATGGCCAAGTGGTGAATGGCGCCAACATGAGCACCTGCTTGGGCGTTATGGAACTT
>CALEAR010000245.1 GCA_937943665.1 uncultured Alcanivoracaceae bacterium | reverse complement strand
GATCCACGGGCTGGCCGTCGCGGCGTATTTCAAAATGCAGTTGTACGGAAGATGTGCCGGTGGCACCCATGGTGGCAATTTTTTGTCCTGCCTTCACGCTTTCACCCTCTTTCACCAACAAGGTATCGTTATGTCCATAAGCTGAAAGCCAACGATCGTTATGTTTGATAATCAATAAATTGCCATAACCGGTTAAGCCACTGCCACGGTACACCACTGTACCCGCTGCTGCGGCATGCACAGGATCGCCTTGGCGTCCATCAATCAGCAGGCCACTTTGGGAGTTGGAAAAGCCCTGTTTCACCTTGCCTTTGGCTGGCCACTGCCACGCAAGCGCTCCCTTGCTTGCTGGGGTTGAAGGCGCCGGCGCTGTGGTGGTAGCGGTTTCCTTGCGCGCGGGCGTTGATTCTACGGGTTGTTGCTTTGGTTTTGATGGTGAAGCAGGTTTTGCAGCCACTGCTTGGCTTGGGGTTTTATCAAAATAAACTTTTTGCCCAGGGCGAATGGTAAATGGCTCTGGAATATTATTCGCCGCTGCTAGCTCACGGTAATCCCAACCATAGCGCCACGCAATGGAATACAAGGTTTCACCTTGAGCCACCGTGTGGTGTCCAGTTTTCACCTGTTGCCGAGGCGCCGTACTTAAGGTCCCACGGCCGGCGGGTTTCCCTCCGGCGTGGTACTCCACCACAGGCACGTGCCCGGTGCTGCAACCCGCTTCACCGAGGCCCAATGCAATCACTGCGGTAATCAGTACAGCTTTAACTCTCATGCACTCTCACTTGTGGTTTTATCACCCAGAAAAAACACCACCACCATACCCAATAAGGAGGCGGCAATGGCGGCTCCCACAGAAGCTGGCTCTTGGGTAGCTAGGCTATATTGCTCTGGCCATAACCATTGCTGTTCGCCGGCCACGGTCTCTATACGCCAGGGCCACAATTTCACTAAAGATCCAGCCATAATACCGGCGGCGGCGGCCATCACTACTGCGTAATAGTGGGCGAGTAGCCATTTCAGCAATTGTACAAAGGCAAGGGCTCCTAAGGCACAACCCATTAAAAACGCTAATAAATTCACCCATTGTAGCTCACTGACTGCGGCCAATACCGGCTCATACATGCCCAAAAGCAACAAAATAAAGCTGCCAGAAATACCTGGCAACAACAAGGCAGAAATGGCTAAGGCACCAGCAAAAAAGAACAACATAGGATGCATGGCTAAAGCGCCAAAGCCCGTTTGCATGCTCAACCAAAGGCTAAAGGCCATGGCCGCCAAAACCGCAAGCCACACCGCCACACCCTGATGGGGCAAGGTGCGCCACACTTGGAAAGTCCCCATCAAAATTAACCCACTAAAAAATGCCCACAACACCACCGGAGCGTGGCTCATGAACCATTGAATCACATGCACCGCCGGCACAATGCTGGTGACCATGCCCAACAACAGTAATACCAGAAAATTGCCATTAAGTTCCCGCCACATGGCAGCGGTGCCTTCCTGGCGCCACAACCTAATAAGTCGTGGGTGAATATTCGCCAGGGTGCTAATTAACTCCGCATAAATGCCTGTGATCAATGCTAAGGTACCACTGGATACCCCAGGAATGGTTTCCACCGCTCCCATGGCCATGCCGCGCCAATACAGGCCCCATTTACTTTGCATTTATTCCACTCCTCGCTGAAAGGGCACAAACCGCACCGGCTCCAATCGTTCCGCACGGTATTCCCCCTCCACAAAATCCACCACGGTGAGCCATTGCTCTTCCTCACCCACGGGCATCACCAAACGGCCACCCGGCGCCAGCTGCTCTAGTAATTCGGTGGGAATTTCCTTGGGGGAACAAGCGGCCAATATGGCATCAAAGGGGCCTTGGCTTGGCCAACCAAAACCGCCATCGGCATGTTTAAATTGCACATTATGTAACTTTAACGCTCGCAATCGTTGTTTGGCAGCCTCTTGCAAGGGTTTAATGCGTTCCACGGAAAACACCTTCATGCCTAAGGCAGCTAATATGGCAGTTTGGTATCCACAGCCAGTGCCAATTTCTAACACCGTACCAGGGTTTCCGGTGGCAATTAGCAGTTCTGTCATGCGTGCCACCACCCAAGGCTGAGAAATGGTTTGTCCATAACCAATGGGTAAAGCCGTATCATCATAAGCTTGGTGAGCTAAGGCCTCATCCACAAAAATATGCCTTGGCACCTGCTGAATAAGGGTTAATACACGTTCATCTTGAATGCCCTTTTCACGCAATCGGTTCACCAAACGCTCGCGGGTGCGTGCTGATGTCATTCCCACCCCAGCGAAACGTGCATCAAACATATCACCTTCCTCTTGTTATGCTCATGACCTTACTTCGCCACTTGCCATTGCCCAATTTCCGCCAATACGGTGGTGGCGAAGGCCCCCTTGGGCAAGCGTATCCGTAAGGTTAATTCGTCCCCTGCCAAGTGCCATTCCAATGCCGAGGCCATTAAACGCAAACTCCGGCGTTGAGCCATCATATTATGTTCACCAAGGGCCTGTATCAGTGCTTCGTGGGGAGCCAAGATTTGCTGCTCTAAGGTGGCGCTAGCCCCCACGGGCTGCAAGCCTTCCTTACCCACAAGAGGCCCTGTGGGATGCACTTCACCCAAGTGAATACGCTCTTCACTGCGTGGCTCCTCTGGGGATAAGAATAAGCCTCGACTGCCCTCGGGTTGTAGCACATCCCCTTCCACTAATTGATTCCATGTGCCTTGTTGAACACGTGCGGCTAGCACCTGGTTAAACAATTCACTACGCACTGCAGAAAGCCACAGGCTACGGGTGGCGGCCTTGCGTGGCGCCTCTCCCGCCCCGAGCAGCCACGCCTGTGCTCGCGGAAAATTCTGGCCGCCGCGGCCAAAA
>CALEAR010000244.1 GCA_937943665.1 uncultured Alcanivoracaceae bacterium | reverse complement strand
GCTGATGAAAGTACTGTACCGTTTCGGGTTAGTGTTGCTAATGCTCGGCGTTCTCACCGCCTGTGGATGGCAGCTTCGCGGTTCCCCACTGCTGTTTGATTTAGGCAGTGTGGAAGTGCGGGGTGGCAGTTTTGATATTCACGATCTCTTGGTGCAAGCGCTAGAGAGCAGCAAGGTGGATGTGCATCCCAAAGGGGATTTCATTCTTCGCCTTAGTGAAGAACGGTTTGACCGCCGCACCGTGGCTGTGGATGCGCAGGGCCGCGCAGCAGAAACCGAGTTGGATTATCGCATTCGTTGGGTGCTGCTTGAATCCAATGGCACACCACTTACCGAAACGGGCAGTGTGAACCTCACCCGCACTGTGCACGTGGACCCAACCAACGCCACAGCATCAAGCGATGAAGAAAGCGCCATTAAAAATAGCATGTACCAAGATGCTGCTTGGCAAATTCTGCGTCAGCTGAATGCCGCCAGTGCGTACCTATTCACCTCTGAATCAGAAAACCATGAGGATTAAACCTGAGCAACTGGCCACGCAGCTAAAACAAGAGCTGCGTGGTGCCTATTGGGTAAGCGGCGATGAACCTCTGTTAGTGCAGGAGGCTACAGATATAATTCGCCGAGCGGCTTTGGATCGTGGCTTTACTGAAAGACATAGCTTACACCCCGAACCTAACATTGATTGGGCCCACCTTTTTCATTTAACCCAAAGTATGGGATTGTTTAGCCAACAACAACTCATTGAAATCCACTTAGGGGATCGGCGCTTAGATCAAAACGGCAACCAAACCCTCACCCATATTTTGGAAAACCAGGATCCAAACATTGTGCTGCTAGTTTCTAGCAATTATTTGCGTGCTGCGGACAAGAAGAAAACCGCTTATAGCTTAATACAACAGCAGGGCGCCACCATCGATATCCCCCAAATTAATACCGCCCAACTGCCCCACTGGCTTAAACAGCGTTTACAGCAGCACGGGCTCACCATTAATGAAGATGCACTCGCCCTTTTGGCTGAACGCAACGAGGGGAATTTATTGGCCGCCGCCCAAGAGGTGGAAAAATTAGCCTTATTATTCCCCAACACCACCATTTCCTTAACCCATATTCAAGAAGCCGTGGGCGCCCGAGGGCGCTACGATAACTTTGATATTAGTGAAGCGATTCTCGCCCAAGACCCAGCCCATGCGTTACGCATTTTGCAAGGGCTTAAGGCCGAAGGTCATGAACCACCTCTTATGCTATGGGCGCTGCGCCGAGATTGCCGCGTACTTTTGGCCCTTGCCACGGGCAACAAACCACAGGATTATATCCATTCAAGCAAGCTAGCTCGTTACCGCCAGGTGGCACAGCGTCTCGGCGCTCGTTCGCTCATGGAAGCCATGGCGCAAATTCCCATGGTAGATCAAGCCTTAAAAGGGCTGCTACCCGGGAGCCCTTGGCAGCCTTTAGAGAGCTTGGTATTACGCTTATGTGGCCACCCACTACCGCGACAACATGAACGTATTTAGCCAAGAAACAGTTTATGGATACCTCCTCGATTAGCTTTACCGCTCACTACACAGGACAAGTGTGGGCGAAATACGGTCTCTCGGACCCCCGTTGGCAAACCGCCACGGGCCGCTTTTTATATGGCGCTCTAAGCCCCTTTGAGTGGGCAGGAAAAAAAATCATTGGTGGCAACATTCGTACCTTTTTATTACAACGCCACCTTATTATTGATCACTTGCTCCATAACACCCTCAAGCGCCACCCCGATTTACAGGTGTTAGAAATTGCTTGTGGGCTTTCCGCGCGGGGCACGCGCTTTTGCCAACAGTATCCAAAATTACGCTACATTGAGGCGGATCTGCCCGCCAGGGCGGCCCAAAAAAATAATCTACTAAAACGGGTGGGAACGTACGCCTCTAGGCACTTTGCTGTACCTTTGGATTTTTTCTGCCAAGACGAACTGGGTTTAGCCGTCCTATTTGCGCAGCAACTCGACCCACAGGCCCCCGTATTAGTGATCACAGAAGGGCTAATCAATTATTTTGAACTCAGCACTCTGGCGCCGATTTGGCACCAGCTAAGCCGTTTACTAAAACAGCATCCAGTGGGCTACTACCTCACCGATAATTATCCTCTGCTAGAGGATGATCCCAACAAAAAACTTATGGAAGTGCTGAGCCAGTTATTGGGATGGGTATCCCGCAGTGCGGTTAACTTTCATTTTCACCGCCTTGAGGATATTGCCCCTTATTACCAGGATCTTGGATTTCAACAGGTCATAGTACATAACCCTGAAGATTACTATGAAAAGCTCGCATTGCCTGAAAACCGAGGCCGCCCCTTAGTTCATATTTTAGAAATGCAAGTTCGCTCATAAAAAAACGCCCCTGCTAATCACTTAGCAGGGGCGTTTTTACGCAGGGTGATATTAATTAAACACCGCAAAATCAGCGCCGTTTAACCAAATATGCACTAACACACTCGCCACATAGCCGAGGAAAATGGCTGGCAGCCAACGAATATGGCTCATGAAGGTGTAATAGCCACGGGCCGCACCCATAAGTGCCACCCCTGCCGCTGAACCGACGGACAGCAAGCTACCACCCACACCAGCGGTTAAAGTAATCATCAACCAGTGGCCATGACTGATTTCTGGGGACATGGTTAACACAGCGAACATAACGGGAATGTTATCCACCACCGCAGAAATAATACCAATGGCAAAAGCGGCCCAGCTTGGGTTCCACTGTTCAAACAATACACCGGATACCATGGAGAGGTAGCCAATAAAGCCTAAACCACCCACACACATCACCACACCGTAGAAAAACAGGAGTGTATCCCACTCAGCACGTGCCACACGGCTAAACACATCAAAGGGCACCACACTACCTAGGCGATGCAACCGCTCCTTGTCGTTGTTCTTTTCCGCTAGGCGACGCTTTTTCTCCAAAGATGCCGGCAAAGTACGGCGTAAGAAATAACCAAAGAACTGCAGGTAACCCAACCCTGTCATCATGCCCAACACGGGGGGTAAGCCGAGCACACTGTGACCAAGCACAGCGGTGGCAATGGTGAGCAAAAAGAGCCCCACAATACGGCGCGCGCCGCGCTTCATTTCGACTTCTTCATTCACACTGCCTGGCTTACCCTTGGGAATAAAGAAGCTCATGATCAGCGCCGGCACAATAAAGTTAGCCACCGCTGGGAAGAATAAGTGGAAGAACTCAAGAAACTCCACCTTGCCTGCCTGCCAAACCATGAGTGTGGTGATATCGCCAAAGGGGCTAAAGGCACCGCCCGCATTTGCTGCCACCACAATATTGATACAGCTCATGGCAATAAAACGGCCTTGACCTTCCGCCACCTTCATCACCACAGCACACATTAATAAGGCAGTGGTTAAGTTATCAGCGATGGGGGAAATAAAGAAAGATAAAATACCCGTGAGCCAAAATAGGGCTTGATAGCTAAACCCTTTACGCACCATCCATGCACGCAAGGTTTCAAACACGCGCCTTTCTTCCATGGCGTTAATATAGGTCATGGCCACTAACAGGAAGAGCATCAGCTCGCTAAATTCAAGCAAAGTACTCTGCAAGCTCTCCTTAGCGAGCTCTTGCATACCCGCCTTGGTGTACGCAATGGCAATAATAAACCAAATAATTCCCGCACCCACGAGCACAGGTTTGGATTTACGCAGTTGTAGCTTTTCTTCGCCAATCACTAAAAGATAGGCAATAACAAACACAAAAATGGCCAAATAGCCATAAGGGGAATGAGTTAGCGCCAGGGCTTCCCCCCCTGTGGCACCTGTTTGCGCCATGGCACCGGTGGAAAATAGCAAGGCCGTCACAAAAAGCAGTACGTTTTTTAACATAAGTTTTCACACGAGTTGACGGAAGACATGCGGTACCAAGGAGTTAGTACCGCTGAACGGCTGCAAAGTCTAGCACAAGTTTTACGCAAATGTGCATCATTTAAAAGCTGAGGAAACCGAGAGTGAAGGCGCTTTCACAGATGTGCCCCCTTCGACCTCTTCAAACCATTGAAGATCCGTTAGCTGATCGCGGAAGGCCTCCGCCACCTTAATGTCCCCATGTTTGAAAATACCTCTTAAACACCCCTCTTTGGTGGCTTCAAACACTAATACTCCTAGTTGAAACTCAGGGGCACACAATGTGATTTGATGATCTAATTCCTCAAGATCATGCCCCTCCAATAGAGCAGGTTCTTTTAGTTTAATAAGGCAACCGAAGAAATTAATATCCACCACTGTTGCTTCACACTGCGCTAATAACTCCCCCTCGTGGGTGCGTAGCTGCCACTGTGCCTTAGGTTGTAACGGGCGATAACGCACACTGCGACGTCTTTCCCCCTGCATTAGTGTGTGTGGGTCAAGAATGCGAACGCCATCAATAGAGGTGAGATCCTCCCCGCGCAAAAAGGCAGAAAATAAATTCAGGGAGGCTTCACGACGTTCTAGCTGCGGCAAGTGATCCGCGTTTTCCACCAAGGCGAAGGTGGCATTGGGGCAACGGCTGGCGAACTCAGCGTTCTCATGGGGAAGCGTGAAGCTATCGTACTCCCCTGTCATCACTAGGGTCTCACACTCGGGAAAGCCAATAAGCCCCTTGGTATCATAAAGGCGCCAACCATTAATTTTGTAACGCTCACGCTCATTATCGTTAAGACGCTTCATCTGGCGATAAAATAAACGGCGAGCCGTGGGGCTTAACCCTGTTTTATGGAGCTTGTGGTAATTCACCAGATATAGCACCACTCCTTGGGCAAAGGTATCCATCATGTCACCACGTTCAAGCACGCGCACAGATTCCTTCACTAACATACGCCAACTCTTACGCGGATTAATAACAATGCCCGCCACCATTAGCTTGCCCATATATTCTGGGTATTTATACGCGAAGGTACTCACCACGGCGGACCCTAAGGAAAGCCCCATCATATGGACTTTAGGCAGTTTCAACGCTTGCACCATTTTGAGCAATAACTCCGCCAACTCCTCCATACCCAACTCTGGGCCAAGTTGATCGTTATTCCCTAAAGAGGGCAAATCAATGAGAATCACAGGGAAATCTTCGTAGATGCGTTCCACACTATATTTATAGGAGGTGAAGTTTTGGAAGGCCCCACCCACTACCATTAGCGGCGGTTTGTGGGCGTTTTCAGGTGCAGAAAAAGCCAAATAATCCACTCGCCAACCATCTAGCCATAGGGAGCGCGGCGGCGTTTTAATCGCATGACGATCAAATTCAATATATTCCATGTGTTTTCTTATTCCGTTTTAGCAATATTGTTTTAGTTATTTCGGTGGCCAAGCCCCCTTGACTCAAGTGGGCTCCACCATATGAGCGCAAACCACAAAGGCTGGGCGTAAGCCACATAAAAACGCTATACTCTTTCCATCGTTCACGGTTTCATGCCTTTTCTTAGGCACCTATTCAAGAGTGACAGTTTTTATGGATATCCATCAGTACATTCAGCAAGTAGGGCAACAAGCCCGCAACGCCTCACGGCGTATGGCGCAAGCCACCACAGCAGAAAAAAACCAAGCTCTAGCTTACATTGCAGCAGCCTTGCGAGCACATAAGGATACTATCCTTAGCGCTAATGAAAAAGACTTAGAAAACGGCCGAGCGAGTCAATTGGATCCTGCCTTGCTCGACCGTTTAGCACTCACTCCCGAACGCTTTGATGCCATGGTGGAGGGCTTACTACAAATTCAAAATTTACCCGACCCTGTGGGTGAAATTAGCCAGTTAAACTATCGCCCTAGCGGTATTCAGGTGGGACACATGCGGGTTCCTCTAGGGGTTATTGGCATTATTTATGAGTCACGCCCAAACGTTACCATTGATGCGGCCGCGCTTTGCTTAAAATCCGGCAACGCCACTATTTTACGTGGGGGTTCTGAAGCCTTTGAAAGCAACCAAGCCATTGCCGCATGCATACAGCAAGGGCTCGAAGAAGCCGGCTTGCCACAAACCGCAGTACAGGTGTTAGAAACCACGGATCGTGAAGCTGTAGGGGCATTAATCACCGCAGATCAATACGTAGATGTGATTGTGCCACGCGGCGGCAAAGGCCTCATTGAGCGTATCGCCCGCGATGCCACCGTGGCTGTTATCAAACACCTTGATGGGGTATGCCACACGTATATTGATGATGAAGCCGACTTAGAAAAAGCCTTTAATGTGGCCTTAAATGCTAAAACACAGCGCTACGGCACCTGTAACACCATGGAAACTTTACTGGTGGCAGAAGGAGTGGCCCAGGATATTCTGCCTCGCCTTGCAAGCGCCTACGAAAAAGAAGGGGTGGAACTCAGAGGTTGCGAAAAAACCCGTGCCCTCTTACCTAATATAGCCCCAGCCACCGATGCAGATTGGGATGCCGAGTACCTTGCCCCCGTTTTAGCTATTCGCATCGTGGCAGATGTAGATGAGGCCATGGAGCACATTCATCAACACAGCTCAGGCCACAGCGAGTGCATTATTACGGAAAACTACTCCAAGAGCCGCCGCTTTTTAAGAGAAGTGGATTCCAGCTCCGTTATGGTGAACGCCTCCACCCGCTTTGCCGATGGTTTTGAATACGGGCTAGGCGCAGAAATCGGTATTTCCACCGATAAACTCCACGCCCGCGGCCCCGTGGGGCTACACGGCCTCACCAGCCAAAAGTGGATTGTGCTTGGCGAAGGCCATATTCGCCAGTAACCCATGCAAATCCTTTTTGGCGGCACCTTTGATCCTATCCACCAAGGCCACTTAGCGGTGGCCTTGGCAGTGGCGGAGCAGTTACAAGAAAGCGTCACCCTAATTCCTAATGCCACACCGCCTCACAAACAGCACACTCGCTCCTCGGCGCAACATCGTTGGGCCATGCTAAAGGCAGCCATTAGCCCCTACCCTCAACTCAAAGCCAGTGATTGGGAGCTACAGCAACGCACCCCCTCTTGGACCATTCACACCCTAAAACATTGGCGTTCGATGCATCCGAAGGAACCTCTCGTGTGGGTAATTGGCGCAGATAGCTTGGCGCAACTGCACCATTGGCACCGTTGGGAGGAATTTTCCCAGTGGTGTCAT
Organism: uncultured Alcanivoracaceae bacterium; assembly: GCA_937943665.1. Taxonomy (GTDB): domain Bacteria; phylum Pseudomonadota; class Gammaproteobacteria; order Pseudomonadales; family Alcanivoracaceae; genus CALEAR01. Next base: position 3,043 of record CALEAR010000244.1, on the reverse strand, counting down.
TTAGCGGTACTGCCCCGAGCAGAGGCCCCCGCCCCCACTGCTGCGGTGCAGCAGCATTTTCCCTTGGCCCCGCCACAGGCGCTTCACATGCAAAGCTATGGCCTGCGCGCCCATTTACCCATGCCTTTGCATCCCGTATCCTCCACAGAAATTCGCCAACAATTGGCGCTTAACCATTACAGCCCACACCTGCCTAAGGCCGTAATGGATTACATCACCACCCATGGACTTTATAATGTGCCCACCCCGTAAATTGGGTATCATGTGTTTTTATTTTTGCCATTCAGGAATGCTATGACGAAAAAGGATGAGTTATTAACCATCGCCACCCAAGCGTTAGAGGATCTTAAGGCGCAAAACGTAACGGTGCTTCCCGTTAGCGAGCTCACTAGCATCGCCGATTATATGGTGATTGCCACCGGCACCTCCTCCCGCCATGTGAAGGCACTGGCACAAGAAGTCACTGAACAAGCCAAACATGCAGGGTTTCAGCCTGTGGGCACTGAAGGCGATAACAGCGCCGAATGGCTTTTGGTGGATTTAGGGGACGTTATTGTGCATGTAATGCAAGCCGCCACCCGTGAGTTTTATGACCTCGAACGCTTGTGGCAAAACCCCCATCAAAAACCCATTGATATTGAGAAATAGCCTTGCAAATACGCCTTCTTTGCCTTGGCACCAAAATGCCCACTTGGGTGGAGCAAGGCATCAATGAATATCGCAAACGCTTGGTGGGGGACATCCGCTTGGATATTATCGAAATCCCCATCCCCAAGCGAGGCAATACTAATGTGGCCACGCTCATAAAAAAGGAAGCTGAGCTACTAAAAAAACAGCTGCAAAAATGGCCCCAAGCCAGATATGTAGCGCTAGAAGTCAACGGCAAGGCCCATAGCACGGAAAGCTTAGCCAAGCGCATCACCGCCATTCGCGATATGGGGCAAGATATCGTTTTACTCATCGGTGGCCCCGACGGTCTATGTTCGGAATTATCGCAACAATGCCATGAGCACTGGTCCTTATCGGCGCTAACGTTACCGCACCCTGTGGTACGTGTGGTGTTAGCGGAACAAGTTTACCGTGTTTGGAGTCTATTAAACGGGCATCCTTACCACCGTTAACCATTCACTACTTACAACGAGCTAGCCATCCATGCGCGCATCTTCCACCTTTAAAAACCACCATCAAGAGCGTCAGGTTATTGCGGCGCGATTATTATGGTCGGTGGTCATTGTGGTGGTACTTGCCGTGATTTTGGCAGCACGGTTATTTTGGTTACAAAGCAAGGAGCATGAACGCTACACCACCCTTTCCGATAAAAACCGCGTGCAAACCTTGGCCATCTCACCTCCACGAGGGTTAATTTATGATCGCCACGGCCGCTTACTTGCGCTGAATCGCCCAAACTTCTCCCTATCCATTGTGCCCGAGCAAGTGGAAGACCTTGAATCCCTATTAGAGCGTATTCAGCACTGGGTGGAACTTAGCGAAGATGATGTAAGACGTTTTGAGCGCCGCCGTAACACCCATCGCCGCCCTTGGGAGCCAGTGCTGCTCAAATCTGATTTATCGGAAGAGCAGATAGCTCAAATTGTTTCGCGCCAGCACCAGCTCACTGGGGTAAGAATTAATGCTATTCCCACACGGGAATACCCTTATGGCCCCATGTTGGCCCACTTGCTTGGCTATGTGAACCGCATCAACACCACTGATTTAGAAAACATGTCACCCGAAGAACAAAGCAACTATAGCGGTACCCATTTCCACGGGCGCACTGGTGTTGAGGCACAATACGAACGTTACCTGCACGGCCAAGCGGGCTATCAAAAGGTGGAGATCAATGCCCGCGGACGCATCTTACAAACCCTGCAACAGGTGCCGCCACAGCCCGGCGCTAATCTGTACTTGCACTTGGATCTTGATGTGCAAAAAGCCGCCTGGGATGCCTTAGAAGGCAAACGCGGCGCTGTGGTGGCCATCGACCCACGCAACGGCGGCGTGCTCGCCTTTGTAAGCCGCCCCGCCTATGACCCCAACCTGTTTGTTACGGGCATTTCGGTGAAGGATTACACCAACTATAGCCAAGATATTGATCAACCCCTCTTTAACCGTGCCCTGAAAGGTCAATACGCCCCTGGCTCCACCATTAAACCCTTGGTGGGTTTAGCGGGCATTGAAGGTGGTGTTACCAACTGGGAAAGACGCATTTGGGACCCTGGCTACTACGAGCTTGAAGGTGTAGAGCGCCGCTTTAGGGATTGGAAACGCGGTGGCCATGGTTGGGTGGATATGAAAAGAGCCATGGTGGTGTCTTGTGATACCTATTTTTATGATATGACTTTTAAATTAGGCATCGATCGCTTACACAATTTCTTAAGCCAATTTGGTCTTGGCGAACGCACAGGCATTGATATCCCCGGTGAATCCCGCGGCATTTTGCCTTCCCGAGAATGGAAACGGGCCAGCAAAGGCGAGCCTTGGTATCACGGAGACACGGTGAACACCAGTATTGGTCAAGGTTATATGCTTGCCACTCCGCTGCAGTTGGCCTCGGCTACAGCACAAATTGCCCGCCGAGGAAAATCAGTGATTCCCCGTGTGGCGCAACTCGATAGCCCCACTGTGCCCACACAAATCAAGCTCTCCTCTGAAAACCACTGGGATAAAATGCACCAAGCCATGGCAGCAGTGATCACAGATCCGCAAGGCACTGCCAGACGCATTGGCAATGCCCCCTACGATATTGCTGGTAAAACGGGGACTTCTCAAGTGTTCTCCTTAGGCGTGGATCAAGTGTACAACGCCGATGAAATTGAAGAGCGCCTACGAGACCACGCCATGTTTGTTGGTTTCGCCCCATTAGAAAACCCTGCCATTGCCGTGGCGGTATTGGTGGAAAACGGCGGAGGGGGCGGCTCCACAGCGGCTCCCATTGCGCGCACCGTTATGGATGCTTGGCTACTTAATGAGGAGGGCGAACTACAGGTGCCCGAGGCCAACCCCACCCTCAACCCATTACAAGACCTGCAGGAGCCATAATGCA
>CALEAR010000243.1 GCA_937943665.1 uncultured Alcanivoracaceae bacterium | reverse complement strand
GTGGAAATTACTGTGGATCCGTTCCATCTTGGTGGCACCCTCGATGCCCCCGTGCGGCCACCCACCACACCATCACCCTCCGTAACCCCCACTCCCTTAGCACCCACGGCTAAAAATCAGGAAGAGAGCTGTCCTTATATTAACACCACCCGTTTGCGCCGCTATATTGTGGAAAAGAAAATAGCCCATGGGATGAAACCTGAAGAGGTGGAACGTGCTTGGGGGCGCCCCACAAGTATTATCCGTAGTAGCCGTGGGGAGCGATGGTCTTACCACCATTCGGATGTTAACCGTGATTATGTGTATTTTGAGAACGGATGTGTGGTGGATTGGCAGCAGTATGAACGCCTACAGCCTGAACGTTGGCGCTATTTGTATCGATAAGAATGGAGTATGTTATGCAGCCAACGCCGGTGAAAGGGCGCATTATTGGTATTGATCCAGGTTCTCGTTTTACAGGGTATGGCATTATTGATTATGCACAGCAAAAGCCCGTGTATGTGGCCAGCGGTGCCATTGCCACCAAGGGAGATGATTTTCCCGCCCGCTTGGGCGAAATTTTTCATCAACTTCAACAAGTGATCCAAGAGTACCAACCTGAACGAGCGGCCATTGAAGATGTATTCATGGCAAAAAATGCCATGTCCGCCCTTAAATTGGGGCAGGCTCGCGGTGTGGCTATTGCCGCCTTGGTGGATCAAGGCTTGCCTGTGGCAGAATATGCCGCTCGCCAAGTGAAGCAAGCGCTAGTAGGGCGAGGCAGTGCCACCAAAGAACAAGTGGCGCAAATGGTGCGGTATATTCTTCAGCTTACGCAAACGCCCAAAGGCGATGCAGCCGATGCATTGGCCGTGGCCATTTGTCATGCTCACATGGGGAATTCATTGGCTCGTATTCAAGGAGCCACAGCAAGAAGAGGCAGACGCTTAGTATGATTGCACGATTAAGAGGCACCTTGGTGGAAATACAGCCCCCTTGGTTATTGATTGATGTGAACGGTGTTGGGTATCAGGTGGAAGCCACCATGCCCACCTTTTATGGTGATTTAGCCGTGGGGCAAGACATTGTGATTCACACCCATATGGTGGTGCGTGAAGATGCGCAACTGTTGTACGGATTCACTGATACCTTTGAACGCGCCTTGTTCCAAGAGTTAATTCGGGTGAGTGGTGTTGGGCCGAAAACCGCGTTGAGTATTTTATCGGGCATTGAGGCTGGCCGCGTGGTGCAGTGCCTCGAGGAGGGCGATACCCTTAGTCTGACAAAGGTACCAGGCATTGGTAAAAAAACCGCTGAGCGGTTGGTGATTGAGCTGAAAGATAGGGTGAAAAAGCTCGAGGGCGCTGCGGTTCACTTACCAGATCAGCCCTTGGCCATTACCTCAGAACCTGCCCCCGTGCAGGATGCACTAGCCGCCTTAGAGGCCCTAGGTTATAAGGCAAAAGTAGCCGAGAAAGCCGTGGCAAAAATTGAGGTGGAAGGCCTCGATAGTGCTACTATTATTCGTCTTGCCCTTCAGCAACTCGCAGGCCGTTAAATGGATAGAGTGATTTCCCCCGTTCTTGCCGATACTCAAGAAGAAAGTATAGAGGGCGCCATTCGCCCCGCCAGCTTAGCGGATTACCGTGGCCAACCTAAGGTGAGCCAACGGTTAGAGATTTTTATTAATGCCGCACGCCAGCGCGGTGATGCCTTAGATCATACCTTAATTTTTGGCCCGCCAGGGTTAGGGAAAACCACGCTTGCCCATATTATTGCCCGCGAAATGGGGGCTGAGTTAAAAAGCACCTCAGGGCCCGTGTTAGAGAAAGCGGGTGATCTGGCTGCCATTCTCACCAACTTGGAAGAAGGCGATGTGCTCTTTGTGGATGAAATCCATCGTCTTTCGCCGGTGGTGGAGGAAATTCTTTATCCCGCCATGGAGGATTATCAGCTCGATATTATGATTGGCGAAGGGCCGGCAGCACGTTCCATTAAAATTGATTTACCCCCTTTTACCTTGGTGGGAGCCACCACTCGTGCTGGCTTATTAACAGCACCTTTACGAGATCGTTTTGGCATTGTGCAGCGGCTAGATTTTTACCATATTGATGATTTGGCCCATATTGTGGAGCGTGCCTGTGGTATTTTAGGCCTCCAAGCGGAAGCTGAGGGAGCTCGGGAAGTGGCCCGCCGCGCCCGCGGCACCCCCCGCATTGCTAATCGCTTACTTAGACGAGTTCGTGATTACGCAGAGGTGAAAGGGGATGGCATCATCACTGCTGATATCGCCCGACAAGCCTTAGATATGTTAGAAGTGGATGCGTTAGGGCTAGATGGTACGGACCATCGTTTGCTCAACACCATGATGCAAAAGTTTGATGGTGGCCCTGTGGGGTTAGAAAGTTTGGCAGCGGCTTTGAATGAAGATGCAGGTACCCTCGAAGAGGTAGTGGAGCCTTACCTGATACAACAGGGGTTTATTCATCGTACGCCTAGGGGGCGTCAGGTAACACAATTGGCATGGCGCCACTTTGGTTTACAACCTATTACTTCCGAAAACACTGACTAATGGTGCAAGCTATGCCTCAAGCGCATAAAAGCACTCGGGAATTTATGTTGCCGGTGCGAGTCTACATCGAAGATACCGATGCAGGCGGCATTGTGTATTACGTGAATTATTTAAAGTATATGGAGCGAGCCCGCACAGAATGGTTACGTTCCTTTGGGTTTGATCATGTGCGTTTGGCTGCGAATAACGTGCAGTTTGTGGTGATACAGTGCCAAGTGCGTTACCTCAAACCCGCGCGCATGGATGATTTTTTGCGCGTGACCACGCGTGCCATTGTTAATAAAGCACGCATAGATTTTGAACAAAGTGTTTGGCGGAGCGAGGAGCGCCTTTGCCAAGCCAAAATAAGCGTGGCCTGTGTTCGGGCTGATAGTTTAAAACCACAGGGGATACCGCCCGAACTTGTAGCGGTACTCACAAAGGAGTAGCAGTGATGCAAGCGGATTCCATGTCCATTTGGAGCCTTATTAGCGGCGCCGGCCTAGTGGTGCAGGCGGTGATGTTGTTATTGGTGGTGTTGTCGGTGCTATCTTGGGCCATGATATGGGTGCGTTTTCGCACCATCGGCCAAGCTCGCAAAGTGGGCCGCGCCTTCGAAAATGACTTTTGGGAAAGCAATGATTTGGCTTCCCTTTACCAAATGGTGAAGAAGGATACCAAAGTGAATTGTGGCCAGAAGGCGATTTTTAAGGCGGGTTTTGAGGAGTTTATTCGCCTCTCTAAAAGCTCCCGCGATGCCGATGCAGTGATGGAGGGCGCGCAACGAGCCATGCGTGTGGCATTGCAGCGTGAGCAAAGCCGTCTTTATCACACCTTGCCTTTCCTCGCCACGGTGGGGTCCACCAGCCCTTACATCGGCTTATTTGGAACCGTTTGGGGCATTATGAACTCCTTCCGTGCCTTAGCAAATGTGAGCCAAGCTAGCTTGGCTGTGGTGGCACCAGGTATTGCTGAGGCGCTTGTGGCCACCGCCATGGGGCTATTTGCCGCTATTCCAGCGGTGGTGGCTTACAACCGTTTTGCCGCCGCGGCGGAGGAGATTATTGGTGAATGCGAGATTTTCGCTGAAGAATTTTCTGCCATGTTGCACCGTCAGGTGCATCGTCACCGCGATAACTAGGAGGCCACATGGTACGTGTACGCCCCCCAAAAAAGCTAATGGCTGATATCAATGTGGTGCCCTACATTGATGTGATGCTAGTGCTGCTAGTGGTATTTATGATCACAGCCCCCATGATGACTCAAGGTATACATG
>CALEAR010000242.1 GCA_937943665.1 uncultured Alcanivoracaceae bacterium | reverse complement strand
TGTGCTCTTCCGATCTCTCTAGCCACAGCACTTTTTAATGTGTACGATAGTACCAAATACTCCATCCAACCCATAACAAAAACGAATAATGACAATGAAAAAGTACCTTACACTCACCAGTCTTGTTTGTTTCCTTTTCCTCAGTGCATGTGGCGGAAGCAGTTCCGATTCCGCCACTTCCTCTAACAGCGCACAAACTACGCCCCCCACTGAGGACCTCGCAACGCCAGACGCCAAGCCGGAGGGCTCAGCCAGCATTAGTATCACTAAGGGTGAACAACTCAGCTTGCCCCAGCAAGAGCCTTTGCCCCATTCCCTTGCCTCTCAAGGCATTCAACCCATAGTGGACAAACAACATCGGCAGCTCATCTTAAACGGCCTCAACAGTGGCTACGGTAAAGATAGCTACATGCGCCGTTTTTGGGAGACACCGGATGATTTACGCCATGAGGCCGTGAACCTTGGATATAACACCTTCCGCTATTTAATCTTTTGGGATCATGTCATGCCCACCCGTGGCCATATTAACCACGATTACTTAGATGATATTGAGGAGCGTTTAGGTTGGCTTCATGATGAAGGCTTTAACGTTATCTTTGATATGCACCAAGATAACTGGGGCCAACAATGTGGCGGCAATGGCGCCCCAGCTTGGGCAAGCATAGGTGAAACCGAGCCCGCCCCTGGCGCGCCTTGGTGGATTATGGCGGCCTCCCCTTGCGTGGTGGATTCATCCAATGCCTTCTTCAATAACGAAGATAATATCCAAGAGGAGTTTGCAAAAGCCTGGCGCGCCGTCGCTGATCGCTTTTCGGATCACCCCGCCGTGATTGGTTATGACCTAATGAATGAGCCCACTCAAATCGATGCCATTGCCGACCAAATGGTGCACGATATGCTCGATGGGGCCACCACCGGTCTATTAAACTTTGCCACCCTCTGGACTTCATGGCCAGCATGGTCTGGCGGAGAGCCCGAAAATGGCTTTGAGGGTTTACTTAAAGAGCAAATTAAAGAGCTCGCCGCTAACGAAGGCATTACCGTGCCAGAAATCTATGTGGACAAAATTTCCAAGGTGTTGATTTCACGCAACAAGGCGGACTGGGGCAAACTGAATGCTGTTAGAGAATTTGAGGGCGAGAAGCTCACCGCCATGTATCAGCGCGTTATTAACGCCATTCGAGAGGTGGATAAAGACACCTTTATTTTCGTAGAGCCCTTCACCGTGAGCGTTAATAACGGAGACCCCACCTTCCTGAGCAAATTAGAAGATCCTCGAGGCTCAGGGGAAAAGAAACGACTTGGCTATATTCCACACCTGTACCCACGGGATCTTGATCTTAGCGGCAACTATCAGCCCAACGATTTCCTCACCCTACAAAAGGGTATGAAAACCAAAAGCAGTTTGTGGTGGAAAACCAAATGGCTTGGTTGGTGGGTGGGTTTGGTTTAAGCAACCATGCCGAAGGAGGTGTTACCTTCTTAGATCACGCCATTTTAATGATGGAACGAGGCCACTTGGGTTGGATGAACTGGGAAAGCTGGCCCGGTGATTGGGGCCCCATTGCCAGTGATAAGCGCTCCGATTCTAACAATGCCACCGCCTTGGTGAATGTATACCCTAGAGCTGTGGCAGGGGAGATCAACCACTACCATTTTGATCGCCACATCAATCAATTCACACTGATTTACAGCAAGAATGAGGCTCAAGGCACCACAGAGATTGCCATTCCTCCTCGTTTTGCAGAGCTAGGTATCACCATTAGCTCCAATAACCCCGATAACACCTGGGATTATTACTTCGATGAAGAGCGCTACATTCTTCATATTGAACATGATCCCAAAACAACACGGCACCTATTCATCATCAACTTAGGTGAAAGCACCCCCATTACTTTTAAACAAATCATCAATGTGCAACTTAAAAAGTGTTTAGATTATCGCAACCCTCTACCAGAGGAAGGTGCGGAAGTGATCACTTGGGAATGCGGCGAGGAACAACACAGCTGGCAGCGTTGGGGCTATGACCCGAGTACACAACGCATACACTCCATGCAAAACACAGAACTGTGCCTTACCCATGAGGCTAAATCCGACACTGCCATTAGGCTTGAAGCCTGCTCTGACTCCCCAACACAGCAGTGGGTATGGGGTGAAGAAAATATAGTGCGTGCCGCAATGGATGAAAACCTTGTCTTAGACGCCTTCGATAATGGCCAAGAAAATGGTAATGGCGATGGTGGCACTGTGGGCCTATGGGAGCACCACGGCAACCTAAACCAACAATGGAAACTCGGCCATTTCTAACACTCTTTCCAGGCCACTCCCAGTGGAGTGGCCTGCTAACGCTTGTCGTTTTTTATCAATATCCCCTCGCATAACAAGCGTATACTTGATCTCGTTTGCGCTTGGTGATTCCTCTCACTAAAAGATTTGATGGCATCTCAATTCCGTCTTTCAGCTCTTGCCACACTAATAAGCGCAGCTATAGTGTTGATACCTTAAAACAACAACAAAGGCGAATCATGTCACAATCATCACAACAACCTCCGTTAGAAAACCCTAGTCGGCGTAACTTTCTGCGCGTGGGTATTGCAGGTACGGCTATTCTTGCCACCGTGGGCATCACCACAGGTGTGGTGAGCTTTAACCGTATGAGCCAACAACCCCAAGCAGAAGGATTCCGTTTTTTACGTCCCAATGATGTGGAATTTTTTACCGCTTTGGTGCCAGTGGTTTTAGGCAATAGCCTGCCCACCAATGAAGATACCCAACGCATCATTACACAAGTGGTACAACGCATTGATGACACCTGTAGCCGCTTGGGCTCCCCCAACCAAAAAGAGCTCACGCAACTGTTCGATTTGGTGAACTTTGCCCCTAGCCGGCGCCTCGCCACGGGGGTCAAGCACCCTTGGCCTGATGCTTCCGGAGAGGACATTTCCGATTTCTTAGCCCGCTGGCGCCATAGCCGAGTGGGGCTATTTAACGCTGCGTATCGTGTACTCACCAAACTTGTGGCCAATGCTTACTTTGCTTTGCCAGTGAGTTTTGCAGCGAGCGGTTACCCCGGCCCCTTGGCCCATATGTATAACGCCCTTAATCCTTAGGAGCTATCCATGATTGATGATATTTATACTAAAGGCATGGCCAACGGTTGGACTATTATTGATGCAGCTACCCTCACCGAGAACCGCACCCTAGAAGTGGATGTGGCCATTGTGGGCAGTGGTGCTGGTGGCGGCACCGCCGCTGAAATTTTAAGCAAAGCCGGTTTGAAAGTGGCCATTTTAGAGGAAGGTCCACTAAAAACCTCAGATAGCTTTCGCCGTATGGATGAAGCTCAAGCCTACCTCGATCTGTATCAAGAGGCCGCCGGACGCGCCACATCAGATGGTGCCATTGCTGTATTACAAGGCCGTTCTGTGGGCGGTTCCACCACAGTAAACTGGACCTCCAGCTTCCGCACACCAGCGCAAACCCTACAGCATTGGACTGATAAACATGGGGTGAAAGAAGCCACCGCTGAAGACATGGACCCGTGGTTTACCCTCATGGAAAAACGTCTAGGTGTAGCAGCTTGGCGCCAAGCCCCCAACCCCAATAACTCGGTGTTATCTCGCGGTGCCGAAGCCTTAGGCTGGGAATACCACGGCATTCCCCGCAACGTGGTGGGCTGTTGGGATAGCGGCTACTGTGGCTATGGCTGCCCCGTGAATGCGAAGCAATCCATGCTAGTGACCACCATTCCCGAGGCGCTTAAACAGGGTGCCGTGTTATACCACCGCTTAAGTGTGCACCGTATTGAACACAATAATGATAAAGTAAGTGCCTTCGAGGCCTATGCTGTCGATAGCAATGCCATCAAACCCACTGGCGTAAAAGTGCGAATTATCGCTAAGCACTATGTACTCGCTGGTGGAGCGATTAACACCCCTGCGTTACTGCTGCGCTCGCAAGCACCTGATCCGCACAAACAAACGGGTAAGCACACCTGTATCCACCCCGTGAATGTCACCATGGCCCACATGCCAGAAAAGGTGGAGCCCTATTACGGCGCGCCTCAATCCATTGCTAGCAATGAGTTTTTGTGGCCAGAGGACAACGCTTTCCCAGGCTATAAAATTGAGGTGCCTCCCGTGTATCCGGCCCTCGGCGCCATGGTATTAAGCGCCCACGGCCAAACTCTCACGGAGGATATTGCCAAACTGCCCCACATTAATGCCATGCTAGCGCTCATCCGTGATGGGTTTGATGAGGAAAGCCCCGGCGGGCAAGTGCGCATTGATGATAAAGGCTACCCCATGCTCGATTACGATCTCACGGATTACCTACGCCGTGGGTTCAAGCATGCCTATTTGCGCATGGCTGAAATTCAGTTTGCCGCAGGGGCACAGCGCGTCATGCCTTCTCATTTAGATGGTCAGTGGATCAGCAGTTGGAAAGCCATGCAGGAACACATTGAGCAATTGCCCTTAGAGAAATTCCGTATGTCTATTTTCACCGCCCACTTAATGGGTGGTGCTGCCATGGGAGAAGACCCAAAACATTCGGTGGTGAATTCCCAGGGTCGCCACCACCAATTGGAAAACCTCACCATCTTAGATGGCTCCGTATTCCCCACTAGCCTTGGTGTGAACCCACAGCTTTCTGTGTACGGTTTCACCGCTAAAAATGCCACGGCACTCGCCAAAGCCATGGGCGCCACGCTAAGCTAAAGCGCCAAAAAAAGCCCTCGTGTACAACACGAGGGCTTCCAACACCTTTCTCCTTTAGCTTATTTCAGCGCCTTCGCATGGTGCTGAATATGCTCTTCAATGAAGGTGGCAATAAAGTAATAGCTATGATCGTACCCTTCTTGGTAACGGATGGTGGCAGGATAATCCGCCGCGCGACAGGCTTTTTCTAACAAATCCGTACGCAGCTGTTCCTCAAGGAAATTATCCGCCGTGCCTTGATCCACCAGCAAAGGGAGCTTTTCCTCCGCTTTAGCCACCAACTCCACTGTGTCATAGGCCTTCCATGCTTCTTTATCATCCCCTAAATAGGCGCCAAAGGCCTTGTGGCCCCAAGGAACCTGAGTGGGCGCCACTATGGGGGCAAAGGCCGACACACTACGGTAACGCCCTGGGTTGCGGAGCGCTATCATTAAAGCCCCATGCCCTCCCATGGAATGCCCTGTAATACCGCGGGCATCAGTGGTGGGAAAATGCTCTTCAATTAAAGCGGGCAGTTCTTCCACAATGTAATCATACATTCGGTAATGCTCAGCCCAAGGTGCCTGTGTGGCATTTACGTAAAAGCCAGCACCCTGACCCAAATCATAGGCCTCATCATTGGCCACATTCTCCCCTCGGGGGCTAGTGTCTGGCGCCACCACAATCACACCATGTTCTGCTGCATAGCGCTGTGCATTGGCCTTAGTAATAAAGTTTTGCTCGTTACAGGTTAACCCTGATAACCAATACAGCACAGGGCACTTTTGGGTATCAGCTTGCGGTGGTAAATAAATGCCAAAATTTACCTCACACCCTAAGGTGTTTGAGGTGTGCTTCCACACTTCCTGCCAACCACCAAACATGGCATGTCGTTCTACACGTTCCATTTCATACTCCTCTAACACAAGAGCTGAATAGCGAACTCAGCAAATACGCTTACTTCTCTCCAAAGTGCACCACGCTACGAATGGATTTACCCTCTTCCATTAGTTCAAAGGCACGGTTGATGTCCTCTAGGGGCATGGTATGGGTTACAAAGGGCGCCAGTTCGATTTTTCCGCTCATGGCGTCCTCCACCATGCCGGGCAATTCCGTACGACCTTTCACACCACCAAAGGCAGTTCCTTTCCAGGTGCGCCCTGTGACTAACTGGAAGGGGCGAGTGGAAATTTCTTTCCCTGCACCTGCCACACCAATGATCACAGATTGGCCCCA
>CALEAR010000241.1 GCA_937943665.1 uncultured Alcanivoracaceae bacterium | reverse complement strand
CGTAGTTGGGGGAGCGCGATTTTTATGAAGCGGAAACCCACATGCTACAGGTGATCCCCGGCGGTGCCACCGCAAGGCCTTTTATTACCCACCATAATGCGCTGGATTTAGATATGTACCTACGCATTGCCCCTGAGCTGTACTTAAAGCGCTTGGTGGTGGGCGGTATGGAGCGCGTGTTCGAAATTAACCGCAACTTCCGTAATGAGGGGCTTTCCACCCGCCATAACCCCGAATTCACCATGGTGGAGTTTTATCAGGCCTATGCAGATTATCATGATTTAATGGATCTCACCGAGGACATGTTGCGCACCTTGGCGCAACAGATCTTGGGCTCCTCTGAAGTGCAATATCAAGGGCAAACCTTTGATTTTGGTAAGCCTTTTGCCCGTATGACGGTATTTGATTCCATCTTGCACTTTAATCCAGAGATTACGGCTGAGGCCCTTAGCGATGAGCAACAAGCACGCGCCATTGCTGAATCCCTTGGGATCACGCTGCGGGAAGGTGATGGCTTGGGCCGCATTCAAACAGAAATCTTTGAGGAAACTGTGGAGCATCAGCTCATTCAACCCACCTTTATTACGGCCTATCCCACAGAGGTATCGCCTTTGGCGCGCCGTAGCGATGAGGATCCTTTCGTTACGGATCGCTTTGAGCTCTTTATTGGAGGGCGTGAAATTGCCAATGGTTTCTCTGAATTGAATGACCCAGAGGATCAAGCGGAGCGCTTCCGTCAGCAGGTGGCAGAAAAAGAAGCCGGAGATTTGGAAGCCATGTTTTATGATGAGGATTATGTTACTGCACTAGAATATGGCATGCCTCCTACGGCGGGCGAGGGCATCGGTATTGATCGATTAGTAATGCTCTTCACGGATTCGCCGTCTATTCGTGATGTGATTCTTTTCCCACATATGCGTCCGCAATCTTAATGCGGTGAGCCCCACCTTGGTGTGGGGCTTGTTATATTTCTTTGCCCACGGGGGTGTTTTGTGAGTGCAACTATTCAATATCAAGGAAGACAGGCACGCCGAGAGGGTAGTGAACAGCGTCGAAAAGCCATTTTGAATGCCGCTTTACGAATTATTATTCGTGATGGTATACGCAGTGTACGTCATCGTGCTGTGGCCAAGGAAGCCGATGTGCCACTTTCTGCCACTACCTATTATTTTAAGGATATCCATGCCTTAATTGCGGATAGCTTTACCCTGTTTGCTGAGCGGGCCATGGAGCAGGTGATTAAACCTTTCCAAGAAGAAGCCTTTAAGCTAATGGATAGCGTGCCAAATGCTGATACCGCAGAGGGGCGCGCGCAGTTGGTGAAGGTGTTAGCGCAAGCCATTAGTGCCTATATTTTACAGGGCGCTAATGAGCGACGTGAGCACAACCTTGCCGAGCAGGCATTTTTCCAAGAGGCGCTTATTGAAGATGGCTTACGAAAACTGGCCATCCACTACCGTAACGAGCAAATTAAGGTGTTGTATCATGCCTGTGAACGCCTTGGCCTTGCGCAGCCACAATTAGCAGCAGAGCTTGTGTTTCACCAAGTTATGGGGTGGGAGCAAGAGCTGCTATTAGAGGCTGATGCCTATGATCAAGAGATGCTTTATCAGCGAGCTCATTTCCTTTTGTCCTCTTTACTCGATTCATGACACAAGCTTATGGAAGTGGCTGGGAGGCTTTTTTTGCTGAACAGCAGCGGCAGCCTTATTACCAGCAATTAATGGCCTTTTTAGCAGGCCGAAAAGAGGCCGGTGCCCTTGTGTATCCACCGCGCCATCAGTGGTTTCACGCTTTTGCTAAAACGCCCTTAGAAAGGGTGAAGGTGGTTATCCTAGGGCAGGATCCATACCATGGCCCGGGGCAGGCCCATGGTTTGAGCTTTTCTGTGCCAGAAGGAGTGCCTTTTCCTCCGAGTTTGCGCAATATTTTTCAGGAGTTACAAAGCGATATGGGGCTGCCCATGCCCACCAGTGGTGATTTAACTCCTTGGGCAACACAGGGGGTTTTATTACTGAATGCGGTGCTCACGGTGGAAGAAAAGCAAGCGGGCAGCCATGCCAAACAGGGGTGGGAACGGTTTACTGATAAGGCCATTGCGTATTTGGCCCAACAGCGTGAGGGTTTAGTGTTTGTGCTATGGGGAGCCTATGCGCAACAAAAGGTTAAACATATTGATCTAAACCGCCACTGTGTATTGAAAGCGCCGCATCCTTCGCCCTTATCGGCATACCGAGGGTTTTTTGGTAGCCGACCTTTTTCGCAGGTGAATGCATATTTGCAAGCACAGGGACAGCTGCCCATTGATTGGCGCCTGCCCTAGCTGAACAGGCGCCCGAGGCTTATACGTTAAAGCGGAAGTGAATCACATCGCCATCGGCTACCACGTAATCCTTTCCTTCCAAACGCCACTTACCGGCATCCTTAGCACCTTGTTCGCCCTTGTGAGCAATAAAGTCTTCATAGGCGGTAACTTCGGCACGAATAAAACCTTTTTCGAAGTCAGTATGAATAACACCAGCGGCCTGTGGTGCTGTGGCACCCACGGGCACTGTCCAAGCACGCACTTCTTTCACGCCTGCGGTGAAGTAGGTTTGTAGCCCAAGTAGGGCATAACCGGCGCGAATAACTCGGTTAAGCCCAGGCTCCTCCATGCCAAGATCGGCAAGGAATTCAGCCTTTTCATCCTCATCCAATTCAGCGATTTCCGATTCAATTTGCGCACAAATGGCCACAATCTCAGCCCCTTCGCTAGCAGCATGCTCGGCCACCGCATCAAATAGAGGGTTGTTTTCAAAGCCGTCTTCAGACACGTTGGCGATATACATGGTGGGCTTAAGGGTGAGCAAGTTATAGGAGCGTAAGAGTTTGCGCTCATCTTCATCTAAATCCACGGTACGTGCTGCTTGGCCTTCGTTTAATACAGGCAGAAGCTTTTCAAACACCTTTACCAAGGCCATGGCTTCTTTATCTTGTCCTTTGGCGGCGCGTTGGGCGCGTTGTAGAGCGCGTTCCACAGATTCTAAATCGGCTAAGGCCAATTCCGTGTTGATCACGGCAATATCATCCAAGGGAGATACCTTGCCGGAAACGTGCACAATGTTGTCATCATCAAAGCAGCGTACCACATGGGCAATGGCATCAGTTTCGCGAATATTGGCTAAAAACTGGTTGCCTAGCCCTTCACCCTTGGAAGCCCCTTCCACTAAGCCAGCAATATCCACAAATTCCATGGTGGCGGGCAGGGTGCGTTCTGGTTTTACAATGTCCGCTAAAGCCTCTAAGCGGGGGTCGGGCACAGGCACCACGCCCGTATTGGGTTCAATGGTGCAAAAGGGAAAGTTTTCTGCATCAATGCCGGCCTTGGTTAAGGCGTTAAATAGGGTGGATTTGCCCACATTGGGTAAACCAACAATACCGCACTTGAAGCCCATTGCTTCGTCTCCTATGGAAGTAGTGAATCAAATATTTAAGCGCGGAAGCTATTGAGTTCCGTCATGGCACGGTTAAAGTGCCCATCCAGTATATCTGAGGTGTGTCGCAGCGCTTCATGAATGGCGCTATCTATTAGCTCCCTATCCTGTGGGCTAGGTTTGCCTAACACGTGGGGAGTCACAAGGGCTGCACTGCCTGGATGGCCAATGCCAATGCGCAAGCGTGCAAAATCTTTTTGATTGCCATGTTGGCTAATAATATGGCGTAGCCCATTGTGGCCACCGTGGCCACCACCGCGTTTTAAACGGATAACACCCGGGGGTAAATCTAATTCATCGTGTGCCACAAGAATTTCTTCCACAGGAATGCGATAAAAATTCGCTAAGGCCTGTGTGGCTTGACCACTTTTATTCATATAAGTGGTGGGAATGATAAGACGAATAGTACGCCCACCATGGGTGAATTGGCCGGTGTAACCGAAGTATTTGCGGTCTTCAGAAAGGGTAACGCCCTGGCTGCGAGCCAAGGCGTTTACGTACCAAGCACCCGCATTGTGGCGGGTGTATTCGTACTGTTGGCCTGGGTTTGCCAGGCCAACTATCAGAGAAATAGGCGTCGTCACAATGCTAAGCCCTTATTCCTCGTCGCTACCTTCTTCTTCAGCGGAAGCGTCCTCAGTGGCAGCTTCTTCAGCGGCTTCTACATCTTCCTCAGGCTCTTCTTCACGCTGCTCGATAACAGATACCACAGGTTGGTCGTACTCTTCGCCGTGCTGTAGCGCGGGAATCGTTACACCTTCAGGCAGCTGAATATCGGATAAGTGCAAGGATTCACCAATCTTCAACTCGGCCACATCTAGCTCAAGGGCTTCTGGAATGTCCTTAGGCAAGCAGCTGATTTCCACTTCACTGAGGTTACGTGTGAGTAGACCGTTCTCAAGACGAACGCCTTCACAGGCTTCTTCATTGAGTAAGGTAATGGGAATGCTTAGGGTGAGTTCTTGTGAAGCATCCACACGGAGGAAGTCAGCGTGCATGGGCACACCTTTGGAGGGGTGGCGCTGTAAATCACGCAAAATAACAGATTCGTCTTTGCCATCAATGTTGAGGGAAACGATCTGGTTGTAAAAGCTTTCATTTTCTAAGGCTTTTACAATGTGGCGTAATTCAATGCTGATTTGCTGTGCGTCTTTGCCTGCACCGTAAACGCTGGCAGGGATGCTTTGCTGCTCACGACGTAGGCGGCGGCTCGCACCTTTCCCCACATCGGAACGGCTCTTAGCTTCTAGTGTTAACTCATTGCTCATGAGTTAGTCTCCTATTGATGTCCTGTGGCTCCTGCGACCAGATACCACAAGGGGTTAATGAAAAAGGGGCTGTATTATCTAATGCTTTGTATAAAAAAGCCAGTGCCATAGGGCACTGGCTAGCTAAAACTACTTATTTACTACACCAGCTCTAAGCGATCGAACATGGCTGAGAGCGATTCCTCGTTATTCACGCGGCGAATGGTTTCAGCCAACATGGGAGCGAGGGATAGGGCACGGATTTTTTTGCAATTGCGCGCCTCTTCTGAAAGAGGAATAGTATCGGTAACCACCATTTCATCAAGGGCGGAATTGCGTACGTTCTCAATGGCAGGGCCAGAAAGTACAGGGTGTGTGCAATAAGCCACCACTTGGCTGGCGCCGCGATCTTTTAAGGCTTGAGCCGCTTGGCAAAGGGTGCCGGCGGTATCTACCATGTCATCCACAAGAATACAGGTGCGATCCTTCACCTCACCAATAATGTGCATCACTTGAGATTCGTTA
Source organism: uncultured Alcanivoracaceae bacterium (assembly GCA_937943665.1). Lineage (GTDB taxonomy): Bacteria > Pseudomonadota > Gammaproteobacteria > Pseudomonadales > Alcanivoracaceae > CALEAR01. Next base: position 6,478 of record CALEAR010000241.1, on the reverse strand, counting down.
GCTCTGGCGCGGCGCTTATCAATAATAGCTAAATCGGTATCGTTAAGCTGCTTAGCCAAGGCACGGGCACGTACTACACCGCCCACATCTGGGGAAACCACCATGGGGTCCTTGTAGCCTTTGCGCTCGATGTCCGCCACAAATAATGGTGTGGCGTAAACGTTATCCACTGGAATATCAAAAAAGCCCTGGATTTGGTCTGCGTGCAGATCCACAGTTACCACACGGTCAAAACCCGCTGCTGTGATCATGCCGGCTACCACTTTTGCAGTAATGGGCACACGGGCGGAACGTACGCGACGGTCCTGACGAGCATAACCAAAGTAGGGGATTACGGCGGTGATACGGCTTGCTGAGGAGCGGCGAATGGCATCTGCCATTACCAGCACTTCCATGAGGTTATCGTTAGTGGGGCGGCAGGTGGGCTGAACAATAAACACATCCTTTCCGCGCACGTTTTCATGGATTTCCACTGAGACTTCGCCGTCTCTGAAGGTGCCCACTGCAGCTGCACCAAGGGGAATGTTGAGCTGGCGTACCATAGCTTGAGCCAGTTCCGGGTTGGCATTACCGGTAAAGACAACGAGTTTGGACACGGGTTCCCCCTGAGGGATTTCGACAAGTTACAGATGAAGGATCAATGAAAAGATGGCTGGGGTACCAGGACTCGAACCTGGGAATAACGGGATCAAAACCCGCTGCCTTACCAACTTGGCTATACCCCAACACTTTAACCTTTGTCGCTATTCTTTATGCTGCAGCGCATCATGAAGTGGTGATGTGTTGCAACTCGTTGCGACGAAACCTGACCAACCAGGTGGTAACTGCGCGAGTATTCTAGCACCTTTTTTTAAAGAGGCAACTGGTGCAAAAACCGCTGAACCTGTACCACTCATTTGGCTGGTGCCAAATCTTTCTGCCAACCAATCCAATGCCTCTTGGACTTCCGGATAACACTGGGTTACCACAGCTTGGCAATCATTCCTTAGGGAGATTTGTGTGCCCCCCTGAAGAAGTGGCGCTAATGTAATTTCTGGTGAGTTTCTTGTCAAGCCCGGATGTTGAAAAATGGTTTGAGTGCTCACAAAAGCATCAGGTATCACCACAATGTAGGGTTTTTGCTCAATATTTAAGCTAGAAAGTTGCTCGCCAACTCCTTCTGCGAAGGCGGTGTGGCCGTGCACAAAGATGGGCACATCTGCACCTAATTGTAGGGCAAGTGCTTTTAGGGTGTGGATGTCCACGTTAGTGCGCCATAGTGTGTTGAGCCCTATGAGTGTGGTGGCCGCATTACTGGAACCCCCTCCTAAGCCAGCCCCTGCAGGAATTTTTTTCGTTAAACGAATATGAGCGCCTTTTGAGGTGCCTGTGTGTTTTTGTAATAAGGTGGCAGCGCGAAACACCAAGTTGTCTTCTAATGCGCCTAACGCTGCGGGTGCCTCAAGGGTAATGAGGCCATCATCGGTGGGAGTAAAGGCTAATGTGTCGCAGTAATCCAGGAAGGTGAAGAGGGTTTGCAGTGTGTGATAGCCATCCTCCCGTTGCCCAGTAATATGGAGGAATAAATTCAGTTTAGCCGGTGAGGGTAATAGTAAACTCACGGTGCGGGTATCCATTGTTGAATCACAAGAGTAAAGGTGTTGTGTGCATGTTTAGCTTTTAAACGGTGCGGGAGCCAGTAGCCTTGCACCTGCTTCCAACGATCATATTCCACAGACCAGCCCAATTGCTCTAATCCATGTGGGTGGGGCTCACCTTGGTGTTTTTGAGCGGGAGCATGAGGCCAAGGCAAGCCGCGTAGCCAATACACTAAGGCTTCGGCGGGCAGGGGGAGGCCTGTGAGCTCAAAGGCTAAGGCTTCTGCGTTAGGGGCGCTGAATTCCCCTTTGTTGGTGATCAGGGTGGCATGGTGGGGGCTCCATTGTAGTTCAGCGCTGCCAAACCCCATGGGGCCAGAAAAGCGTAGCTCGCCCTGTTGGTCGTGTTGTTGCCAACGTACGGTGGCGGAGCCGCCGTCCTCAGGAGTTTTGTACGCAAAGCGCCCCTGTGCCTGCCAATGGGTGAGTGTGGCTGGGTCGCGTGGGGCCTCTTGGGGGCTAGGTGCCATTTGGCAGCCGCTAAGAAAAATAAGCAAGAGGCTGAGAAACCAAAATAAGCGGTGCATGAAAACCTCTATTCAATTGATAGTTCAGGGTGTTGCTCTAAGAGCCTTTGTGCTTCTTCGCTGCGGTTTAGCTTCATGAGAACCTTAATGAGATGTTCTGCCACTTCATCATCTTTAAGCGCAGTATAGGATTTTTCTAAGTAGGGCAGCGCTTCTTCGGTGCGACCTAGATTGAATAAAACCCAACCCATGGAATCTAGAATCGCTGGGTTATCTGGAGCTAGGGTGAGGGCCTGGTGAATGTATTCATAGGCTTCTTCGTGGCGATTGGTGCGGTCCGTTAATATGTAGCCAAGGGCATTTAAAGCGGGAGCGTTCATTGGATCTTCAAGCAGAATGCGTCTGAGGTTCTTTTCTGCTTGCGCAATGTGGCCTAGCTGCTCTAATACCAAGGCGTGTAAGTAGAGGAGGTCTGGTTGTTGGCCATGGATCTGTTGTGCCTGCTGCAAAATATTCAGTGCTGCCTTGGGGGAATCTTTATGCCACAGCTGTGCTTCCGCTAAATAAAGGTCCAAACTTTGTTCGGGATAATCCTCACGTAACTGGCGGAAAGTTTTTTCGCACGCTTCGTAATTTTTCTGTTGATGATATAATTGCGCCATTTGGAATCTGGCCTGCAGCTGGGCTTCTGAGGATTCCACGGCTTGGTAGTGGTGAAGGGCCGTGTTGTAATCTCCGTGTTCTTCGGCACTTTGAGCCAAGTAAAGATGGATTTCATCGGAGCGATATCCCTCTTGAAGCAAGCCTTCCATAATGTTTTTGGCGGTGGCGTAATGCCCTTGCTTCATGGCGGAGATGCCCACCGCAAGGCGCAGCTCTTGGGAATCTGGGTGTCGCTCAGCAAAGGTATCCAATGCCGCTTGGGCGGCGTGATCTTGATTCGCCTCCAGTAGAAACTGTATGTGTTGCGCTTGATAACGCAGTTCATTAGGGTGCTTCTTAATTAGCTTGCGCTGATGGCGTAAGGCGGCATTTTGGCGATGAGTGTCAAACAGAAGACGGGCCTTTAGTAGCTGCGCCTCTGTGTGTTCGGGGGTAATGCGTAACGATTTATTCAGAGAGCGCAGTGCTGCCTTGGGATCCCCGTTTTCCTGCTGCAGCATGGCGTCCGCGTACCATAGGGCGCTTTCTTGAGGGTAGGAGGTGGCTAGGCTCGCTAAGGTTTTCACAAGTGTATCTGTGTGCTCCTCTGGCATATCTTGGCTGAGGGCGAGGAAATCGGTGAGCCCTTCACTGCCCGCCGTGGCAAGTAGGTTATCAATATGTTCAGTGGCTGCCTGAGGGTTGCCCAACATAATTAATGCTAAGGCCGCCACTTGGTGTGCCTCACTGCTTTGAGGTTCGAGGGAAAGCCAGTGGGTGGCCTCATTCAGTGCCGCTTGTGGTTGCTGAGCAAAGTAGGCAATGAAGGAAGCTTCCCGGCTCATGGCGGGGCTTTGGCTGTGTGTGCTGTGAGCTTGGTAGTAATCTAGGGCCAACTGTCTTTCGTCGCGTTGTAAGCTGACCTCGGCCAATAGCAAATCACCTAAAGCCCCCTGATCATAAACATACTCAGGGCTTGAAGAGGGCGCCTCAACGTTGGAAGTGGGGGCACTGGGGGAGGTGGCACAACCCCAAAGCAACATAAGTGCACAAAGAGGCAGCAGTGGTTTGAACATTATATTTGGTGTCCGTGGTGTTAAATGAGTACTTGGCACAAATTAACGTAATTGCCCATGGCATTACACACAACATTGTTTTACCAATTAAGTTCCCTCAAAATGCGTGGGCATCATCGTAAGGGCTAAACCTATCACAATGAAATTATTGGCAACAGGCGTTAATCATACCACCGCAGAAGTAGAACTGCGTGAGCTATTAAGCTTTCCCGAGGGAGAGCAGGCAATGGCATTAGAGGACTTGCAGCGACAAGTGGGTGTGCGAGAAGCAGCTTTGTTATCCACGTGTAATCGCACGGAGCTTTACTGCCTAGTGGATGAAGAACAGCAGGTGAATCTTGCTCAATGGTTGGCGCGCTGGCATCAATTGCCTGTGGAGCAGGTGGAGGCCGCCCTGTATCACTACGAGGGGGCCAAGGCTTTAAAACACATGATGCGTGTGGCGGGAGGGCTTAACTCCTTAGTATTGGGTGAGCCGCAAATTTTAGGCCAAATGCGTGATGCGTATAGTCTCAGCCAAGAGTGTAATGCGTTAGGCTCTGAGCTGCAGCAAACCTTTCAACATGTGTTTTCCGTGGCGAAAGCCATTCGTACCGAAACCGCCATTGGAGAAAACCCCGTATCAGTGGCTTATGCTGCTGTGTCTTTGGCGCGTCACATTTTTGCGGATTTGGCCCATAGCCGCGCCTTACTGGTGGGTGCAGGTGAAATGATTCAGTTGGTGGTGCGCCATCTGGTGGAGCAAGGTGTACAAGACATCACCATTGCTAACCGAACCCTGTCTCGGGCAGAGGAACTGGCAGCCACGGTGCAAGGGAAAGCCATAGGGTTGGACGCCTTGCCAGAGGCGTTAGCTCAAGCGGATATTGTGATTTCTTGCACGGGTAGTCCTAAGACCGTTATTGAAAAGCCTGAAGTGGCAAGGGCCTTGAAACGTCGTAAACATAAACCCATTTTTATGGTGGATATAGCGGTGCCGCGGGATGTGTCTCCGGATGTGGGTAAGCTTCAGGATGTTTATTTGTATTCGGTGGATGATTTGCAGCAAGCCATTGCCGAAAATGTGCGCCAACGAGAAGCCGCTGCCCAAGAGGCGGAGGCCATTATTGAGCGAGCGGTGGCTGGGTATGCACGGCGTTTGCGTGAACGGCAAGCTGTGCCGCATATTCGGCGATATCGTGAACAGGTGGCGCAAATTGGTCGTACCGAGCTTGAGGAAGCCTTAGGGCAGTTGCGTCAAGGGAAGGACCCAGAGGCGGTGTTAGCTCGCTTTGAACACCGTTTAACCCGTAAACTAATGCATCAGCCAAGTGTGGCAATGCGAGCGTTTGCCGCTGATGAACGGGTGGATGGGCTCGCCCATGCGGAAGAATTATTACTAATGCCAATACCGAAGAGTAGCAAAGACGAATGAAAGAAAGTTTACAAGCCAAATTGCAAAGCCTGTGTGATCGCCACGAGGAATTGGCGGCGCTAATGTCTCAGCCTGAGGTTATTAATGATCAAAAGCGTTTCCGCGAAATGTCCCAAGAATATGCGGAACTTGGCGATGTGGTGAATTGCTTTAACCAATGGCGTGAAGAAAAAGAAAACCTCGCAGCGGCGGAAGCCATGATGGCGGATTCTGACCCAGATATGAAAGCCATGGGGCAAGAGGAATATGCCACCATTAGTGAGCGCCTCAGTGAACTCGAGGATGAGCTGCAACGCCTAATGCTACCCCGTGATCCACGGGATAAAAGCAACGTCTTCCTAGAGGTGCGTGCAGGCACCGGAGGGGATGAAGCTGCCATCTTTGCTGGTGATTTATTGCGCATGTACACCCGTTATGCTGATAGCCAAGGTTGGCGTGTGGAAATGGTGAGTTGTAACGAGGGGGAACATGGCGGCTATAAAGAAGTGATTTGCCGCGTGATAGGAGATGGCGTTTATTCTCGTTTGAAGTTTGAATCAGGTGCTCACCGAGTGCAGCGTGTGCCAGCCACAGAATCCCAGGGCCGTGTGCACACCTCCGCCTGTACCGTGGCCATTATGGCAGAAGCGGAAGAGGTAGAAGATGTGGAAATCCGAAATGAGGATTTACGCATTGATACTTTCCGCGCCTCCGGTGCCGGTGGGCAACACGTTAACACCACAGATTCCGCTGTGCGCATCACTCACTTACCCACTGGGTTAGTGGTGGAGTGCCAAGAAGAACGAAGCCAACACAGTAACCGTGCTAAAGCCATGGTGTTGTTGCGCTCTCGCCTGTTGGATGCCATGCAGCAAAAACAACAGCAGGAAATGGCCGCCACACGAAAATCTTTAGTGGGTTCAGGAGACCGCAGTGAGCGGATTCGCACCTATAATTTCCCCCAAGGTCGTTTAACGGATCATCGCATTAACCTAACACTTTACAAGCTGGCGGAAGTGATGGAAGGGGATCTCACCGAATTGCTCGATGCTCTGCAAGCGGAGCATCAGGCGGAGCAATTGGCGGCCATGGGTGAGCACTAATATGACCATAGGGAGTTGGTTGCAGCAGGCGCAACAGCAACTTGCAATCGCTGGCTCCCTTAGCCCTGCTATGGATGCGCGCCTGCTGCTTTCTCACGTGTTAAACAACAATTGTTATATAAAAAAACACTCTAGTAAAAGTCTCAAAGCCTAAAGCATA
>CALEAR010000240.1 GCA_937943665.1 uncultured Alcanivoracaceae bacterium | reverse complement strand
ACGCATCGGTGCGTAGCTCAAAGCCTAGCCCGCGAAAGCTACCGCGGTAGTTATCCGCTTGGTGGATTAGGTGGCCCATGTTTAACTGGCTGCTGGCGTGGCTGCTGGCTAGCTGCACACGCCCTTGGCCATCCGTATCATCGAACACCAATTGGTTGTGGCCATGGCCATCTAGCCCTTCGGTCTTAATGCCCGATAAGGCGGCAGCATTATGATGCCCCTCCGCCTCGGGGCTTTGCCCGTGCCAAGCGGGGCTGTTGCCGCCCACCAAGTTACCCTGGGCGCTGGGCTGAAAATCCGCCGCTTGGGAAAACAGCTCGCCTACACTGGCTGCTTCCACCGCGCCTGGTGTGGGCGCAATACCACCTTCGCCTTGGCCGTTATATAAGGCGCCCATCACAATGGGGCGATCTATATCGTTATCTAAAAAGTTAACCAATACCTCTTGGCCAATGCGCGGCAAAAACTGAGCACCAAACCCGGCACCCGCATAGCGCTGCACCACGCGCAACCAACAAGACGCCCCCGCCTCCATCCAATGAAAGCGTACTTTAATGCGCCCTAGCTTATCCGTGTGCACCGCACCTGCTTCACTTGGCTCGGTTTCACCATGAGGACCCACCACGAGGGCCGTTTGCGCCCCCGAAACGGTGGCTTTAGGGTGTAACCAATTGCCGTGTTGATCTTGCCGTGCTGGGCGAAACGGGATGGCCGCATCCAGGGCGCTAAATTGTTGGGCATAGCCTGTGCGCTTGGCTTGCTGCCATAAGGCATCATCGGCTAGGGGTAAAGCGGGTACAGAAGTAGCTAAGCTCTCTGGCAGGTTATTAACCCCGGCCTCGTGCAAGGCCGTCCACAAAAAGGCATCGGGTAGAGCTGGTTTGGCGTTATGCCAGGGCGTGTTCGCCACCCGAAAGCGCTGCCCCTCACGGGCACCGCGCCAAGTGCCAAAGCCCTGCCATGTGGCTTGTTGCGCCTCTAAGGTTTGGGCGGCCACCGTGGCGTAATGCGCCCCTTCGCGGCTATCACTGAACGCATAAGCCCCCGCCACCACATAGTGCTCGCCAGTGGTGTGGGGGCTGTTCACCGGCAAGGCCGCACCTGTGGCGGCGTTGGCTTTGTAATCTTGGGTTAATAACGTAACGTGAGAAGCCGTTAACACCGCGTGCGGTACCAGCTGTTGAATGCCATCGCTCTCTTCCACCGCAGCGGCACGCTGGTAACGGATCCCCTGCCCCGTGGCAGCCGAGCCTGCCTCTTCAGGCAATTGTGCGCTATCGGCAAAAATACGCAGCTTATGGCCAGCGGGGG